>JACPYM010000040.1 GCA_016196035.1 Acidobacteriota bacterium
AATAGAGTTATTGTGATGTTTGCGTTCAACAACTTAGCCTAAAATTCCAGAGTCCCGCGCAGACCCCTAAAGTAACGTTGTATAAATCAAGGTCATGCATACGTAGACGATCTGATAAAATTCGATAGCGCTTCAATCCGGCGATGCTATGCTCGACGACAACGCGCGCGCGCGCCAGTAACTTGTTTTCTGCTTTTTGTTCCGGAGTTAGCTCCTGCTTCTTCGGTTTTTTGTGTGGTATCAGCAGTTCTTTGCACGTGTAATCCTTTTCGATTCCTAAAAAACCCATGTCCACGCGGACGCGGCACTCGGCGAACCAATTTTCTACCGGAGGAAACTCGAGTTGGAACATCCTGTAGTCGTGCGTTTTTCCGACCCAACATTCGCTCAAGTACAAAATGCGCCACAAAGGATTGCGCAGCGTCACGGCTTTGACGGTGTGGCACTTTTTTTCCCCGTGTAGTGAGCGCGTTGCACTTCGTCGTCAGCGGGTCTTCGCATTCTTTGCGCCAGGCCGTCAAAGATCAAAGTTTCTTCCTGCTGCAAGTATTGAGCAAATTCTGCCGTGTCCTTGAACTTGCGACGGGGCAAACACTGGGCGGATTGCAGGGCGTGTGCTAAGACCGTCAGCCCGCTGGTTTGATTGCGTTTGGCATTGGCGCCGTCCAGCCCACTGACAAACCCTAGCACGTCATAAGTCAACCCGACTTTGAGGTTAAACAAGGTGAAGAATAACAACTCTTCTTCTGAAGCTAAGCTCGGAGTAACTTCGATTTCCGCTTGGCGCTCAGCGACGGATTTCCCGTGTAGCTCCAGGTAGCTTGTGGTAAACAGAACCAGTAACTTCTGGAATTGAGCTTGGGTACACATCCGGTAGAAGCGCTCCATTGACGAGCTGTGGTCAACTCCGAAATTTGCAGTTTCATGTCAAGAGGCTAGCGATTTGCGCCAAAGACTGCAAGCCTCTGAGCAGCATCAGGTTATACAGATTCACCCCGTCGCAACAAGTCTAATGATCTCAAAATTTGCTTCTATGACTTTTTACGCCCATGCCTGTTACGCCCGTCCACGCAAACCTGCGAGTGTCTAACGGCCTCGTTCACCGGGCGGCGGCCTTCGCTACCAAGCAAGTTGGCTACGAGGAGCCGCTCCGTGTGGAATGGATGTTGGGCGGCTGCTGGATACTTTTAAGCCGTTGCCAGAATCGCTGATTTCACTGCCTGTGGCAATTTTACCGGAACGAAATAACTTGCAGAAAAAAGGTAATCTTCGCCCGATTCATCAACTACTCGAATCATATTGTGACGGGCACCTTTTTCATCGGGTAGCACACGATAAACTTTCCATAACTGTAACGAAGCGGGGTAATCTTCGTTCTTAATGCAAATGACAAATTGCGGTTTTGTACTCATAAGCTTTAATCGAGAAGCTCCTTAATTTTCATTTCTACCTTGCCGATGCCGTGTGCTTCGTACCAATGCACTTCAGCTTCAAACTCTTCGCCGTCATCCAGAAAGCGAATGCGAGCAAAACCTTTCAATTTACGCCAGCGCCCGTTGCCATAAGTTTTCTGCAACCACTCGAGGTCACGGATTTTGCTGCCAACAGCGATAATCTCAATGTCTTCAATTTTGCTGATGACTTCAAATAGGCTCACTGGATTTTATTTAGAGTTATAACCCACAACATATGCTATGACCATCAATATCACTACAAAGACAATGATCTTTCCAAGCAAACTGAATGAGACGTGAATCCCTGATTCTTTGCTCAAGCTCATGCAATCTCCTAATGCGAGTATCTGTGTTTACGCCGTCTGGGGCAACCACCAGTTGGGCGCATCCCCGCCCTGACTTCGATTTCACAGCGGGCCATTAATTGGGCTTATTGGCTATGATCTTTTCCCAGCAACCATGCGTGGGTCGCATCTCTTAATAAAGGTTTACCCAGAGACCTGTTTCACACCAAACTGCTTCGCAAGTATTTTTGCTGCTTTCTGGGCATCACGGGAAATAGATGTCTCGTTTGCCGACTTAAGACGGCATGCAAGGTCACCCGATTTCCCAACGATCCAGAGATCTCTCAGTTCGTCGCGCCCCCGAACAATGAGGAACTCCATTCGAGTGCCTCTTTTCTCGGGAAAGAAGAAATGAAACTCAAAATACAAGTAAAGTCCCGGATTAGGGACGATGACATAATCTCCGCTGTCTTCTACTGTCGCACCGTGCCAAGTTCCGGGCATTTTTTCAAGAAACTCATCTTTCGGGTAGTTCTCCCAATCGCGAGAAAGGGTGCGCGCCATAAATGTTACGCCGTCAAATTCGCCAACCCCAGGTGGCCCCCAAAAGCTCCACATGCTGAACCTCCTTTGTTTTGTGGCGGAAGTTTTGCGTCCGCCCAACACCGCATTAACCGTGCCGCGCCTGTAACATTGGAACTGACCACATCACTCGTTGGCGCGGCTACGGTTGAATAGATGTTAGGCTGTGTTCTCACTGAATACTGACATTGTTATCAATCAAATATTTCACATCCTTAATTCGAGCAATCGCCCATTTTTTATCATTGGAGTCTATTTGAAGTTGAAGGTATTTCTCCCATTCTTTGAGCGCATCGGCATAACGCCCTAATGACTCATAAGCGATCGCAAGGTTACGCTGTGCTCCTGAGTGTTCGGGATCAGTTCCTAAAGCAGTTTCATACGCTAAAATAGCCTCATTATATTTACCTTGATCTGCTAGTAATGCTCCGAGATTATTGCTGGCATTTTTCAAATCAGGGTTTAGCTTAATAGCCATCCTATAAGCTGCAATCGCGTCTTCCCATTGGCCGAGATTGTATAGAGCAGTTCCAAGCTCATTATACAAACCCGCATCCAGACTGCCTGAGTCAAGTGTTAATCGTATGCTTTCAATTTTTGTCTTTGCTCGCTGGCAATTATTTCGTAATGTTTCTAAGTTTTCTTTTGCAAGTGAATATCCCCTATTAGCTATTACGATTTCTTCCAATACCTCTTCAGCCTCCGCAATTCTCCCAGCTTTTTGAAAGGACCTGGCCAAGTTATTTTTAGCATCAGCGGCTTTTGGCTGAAGGACAATAACTGCTTGGTAATGTCTTATAGCCTCATTAAACATATCAGCTTCAAAATATGCATTTGCCAAATTATACCTTGCATCAGCATATTTATGGTCGATCTGAATTGCCTTTTTAAGGGTAACGATTGCTTCGTATAACCTACCTTGCATTGTCAATACAAGACCTAGATCATTATACGCCTCCTTCAACCCCTCATATATTTCGATAGCAGTACGAAGCTCATTTTCGGCATCAAAAAGCAACTCTTTTTGCCCTAATAATTTGCCTTGGCTAGCGTGAAATTTTGCCCTGATGATATTTATCAATTTCATACGCTACCTCCGATTCGTTGCTAACAAAACGAAGCCTAACGGCGCTGTTCAGCGGGGCGCGTGTTTCACTACCAGAACCATGGAACGGAGAAGCGCCTCCGCTGCAACCGATGTTAGGCGCTGCTTCGTTGGAACTGACCGTCTCGATTACTTCTGCTTCGTAACCTGATTGTTTCGAGGAGTCATACTACTCAGCCTGTGCTGCATATGACTCAAGAAATCCGCATCTTCTACATCGATATGTTGTAACCTGTAAGATCTCTTTCCCGCTTGTTTTAACTCCAAACCATCCAAACCAATTGCTTTTCTCTGGTTCTCCCTCCACCCACCGACTCTGTAGATATCCAGAATCCCCTTTATCTAAAATATAGCCCTCTTCCATATCTACTTTACATTTAGGACATTTCAGATTACGTGTTGTCATAGGATTCTCCCAGTCTGTCAGTTAATTGCTTGATTTCCGCTGCGTGTTACTCGCCTAACACCGCGTTCAACGGGCCGCGTTTTTGCTCCCGAAACATCAAGCTACGGAAAGCGGCTCCGGTGCAACGGATGTTCGACTCGGTTAACGGCATGTCAAATATTTATAACTCAAAATATACGGTAGTTGGTGAGACCCCAAGTTTGGAACGGTTTTCAGGCGGCAATGTTCAAGGATATCAGACTAGAGCCTGGAGAAATGATGAAATCCTTAATCTCATCAATGACCCCTTTATCCAATGCAAACTTAGCATCTTTTGTTGCCCCTTGTGTATAAAGCTCTCTAACTTCGGTTTCAGTAAGTCTGGAAAAAGTCTGATAAATATTTGCTAGTTTATTTTCATCGGCTTCAATTCCACTTAATAACTCTCTAGTTTGAGTAACTGATAGTAAAGTAGGTTGTTGAATGCTGAGTTGAACACCATGAAATAAAAATGTTGCGTTTGAAGATGCAAATCGTTCCTTACCGGCTAGAAAAATGATGGTTGCAATTGAATCAACAACACCAATATTGTGTGTAATAAGGTCAAGTGGTAATGCCCGCAAATAATTAAATAGTGTTATTCCAGCGGCAATGTCGCCACCGCGAGATGACATTGATAAATATAAGGTTGCGGGATGTTGATTATTTATTATTTCAGTGCAAGCTGACATAAGAATTTTTACAGTGTTAACTGTGATAGCATCAGGAAAGTTAAGGTAAAATACTGGTGTTTTCATAACTTATTACGGTTTAGAGTCGAACATGAATTCGATGGACATCACTCATGCCTAGTATCAACCACGATGCCTAGTATTAGGCATGCGTTCCTAGTATTAGGCATAAGTTGGTTTCCACTATTAGGCATGTGCGACCTTTCCATTATTAGGCATGGTGGATGGCTCGATACGCTCGGTGAGGTTTAAGGCTACAACCTGATCGTAGCGGATGTCCCAGAGCCTGCGTTCTCGATTCCATTTGCCGCCAGCCTGTTTGACTTGCCGCTGCAAATCAGCCTCTGCCAATGCGACCCTGATGCCGACGATGGCAGCCGGGGCGATTTGATCGGCGGGATGAATCCAGGGCGCGGTTTCGACAATCAATTCGACGGTTTTGAGGCGCAACTGGCGCGCGCGGTCATAACGATAGCGCACACAAACCAATTGTTCGCCATACTGGTCGAGCATCGCTTTGGTGCCGTTCTGGCCGGGTTTTAGTTTTTTCTTTGCCAGCATGACGCCGCTCCCTTTGCTGAAAGTCGAAAATGCGTGCCGCCTTGGACTGATCCATACCGAGTGATTTACTTCAAAGGCAGGCGCAGTATAATTGCCTGGCCCTTGGCGGGCAATAAAATCGGAACAAAGTCTGAGTGCCCAGCAGCGAGGTGATTATGAGTCAACCCCAGCAACCCAGTGACGCGGCGACCCCGGCGCCCAAACTACTCGATCAAGTTCGCACAACCATCCGTTTGCGCGGCATGAGTTACCGCACCGAAGAAACCTATACCGATTGGATCAAACGGTTCATTCTCTTTCACCACAAACGCCATCCGGCAGAAATGAGCGCGCCCGAGGTGCGCGACTTTCTGGCGCATCTGGTCAATGACAACAACGTGGCGGCGGGGACGCAAAACGTCGCGCTGCATTCAATCCTGTTTTTGTACCGCGAGGTGTTACAAATTGAGTTACCGTCAATCGGCGATTTACAACCCGCGAAGAAACAGCCGCGCTTGCCGGTTGTTTTTACATGCGCTGAGGTGGAACAACTGCTGGCGCAAATGGATGGGCGCAAGTTACTCATGGCCAGCCTGCTTTACGGCACCGGCATGCGTTTGCGTGAGTTACTGCGGCTGCGCGTGAAAGACGTTGATTTCGCGCAACACCAAATCACCGTCCGCCAGGGCAAAGGCGGCAAAGACCGTGTCACGATGTTGCCGCTGAGATTGAAAGAAGCGCTGCTACAACATTTGGTCACGGTAAAAGAAGCTCACGAAATAGATTTGCGCGAAGGCTTTGGCAACGTTGCGTTACCTTACGCACTGGAAAAGAAATATCCGCAAGCCGCCACCGAATGGAAATGGCAATACGTCTTCCCCGCCCCTAAACGTTCGCGTGATCCACGCACACAAATCGAACGGCGGCATCACCTCGATCCTTCGGTGTTACAAAAAGCCGTCAAGGAAGCCATACGCCAAGCCGCCATCACAAAACACGGCAGTTGCCACACCTTGCGCCACAGCTTCGCCACGCACTTGTTAGAAGCCGGTTATGACATCCGCACTGTCCAGGAGTTACTCGGCCACGCCGATGTGAGCACCACGATGATTTATACCCACGTGCTCAATCGCGGCGGCCTCGGCGTCAACAGCCCGCTGGATCGGCTATGAGCAGTTGTGGCCGGTCGGCTACAATGCCTTGTCATTCCGCACCGCAAACAGGCTATGCAAAACGAAGTTCACATCGGCGCACAAGGCTGGAATTATGACGATTGGCTAGGGCCGTTCTATCCCACCGGCTCGCGCCCGGCGGAGTATCTGGATTTATATGCCAAGGTCTTTGACACGGTCGAGATTGATTCGACCTGGTATGCCATTCCGGCGGCGGCGGTAGTGGAAGGCTGGCGCAAACGCGCGCCAAATGGTTTTACCTATTCGCTGAAATTGCCGCAAGAAATCACGCACCGGCACCGGCTGCGCGACAGCGCCGAGATTTTGGAACGCTTCTGTACGCGGGCGCGTGAACTCGGCGCAACGCTGGCGCTGATCCTGATTCAAATGCCGCCTGATTTCTCACCCTTGGCCTTTGACGCGTTGGCGCAGTTTCTGCCCCTGCTGCCGCGCGATTTGCGCTTTGCCATCGAGTTCCGGGATCGCCATTGGTTGAACAAAACCAATGGCGAACGCGCGCTGCCGCTGTTGCGCGACAACGGTGTGGCGCTGGCGCTGGTGGATAGTCCATGGATTCCGCGCGAATTGACCTTCAAGCTGATTGAACGATTGGAACGTTGGGCGATTCCCGAATTCGCCTATGTGCGCTGGGTCGGGCCGCGCGAATTGACGGATTTTTCGCGCGTGCAGCTAGCGCGTGAGCGTGAACTGCTAGCCTGGGCCGCCGCGTTCGCGCAGTTGCAAGCTTACACGGGGCAGATTTTTGGCTATTTCAACAATCACTATCAGGGCCATTCGCCCGCGTCGTGCCAGCAGTTCAAACGACTGTTAGGATTGCCGGTGGTTGATCCGGCAGAGCTGATTGTGCAACCGTCGTTGTTTTGAGTTGAAAAGGTCTGTGCCAGTCGCCCCGCGTGCGCTACTGAAACATTGCGCTGCCTTTCTCGCGGCGCTTCTTCGTGGTAAAAGTCTTGTTATGTCGCGTTACTTCGTCATCATTGCCAGCCTGATTCTCACTGCCGCCACAGTGGCAGGCGGGCTGTTGGGCAAACAGCCGACGCCGCTGCAACCGAGCGATGCGATGGCGGACAATCCGGTGGTACGCGCCTTTGCCGACGCGTTGAAGCTGGTTGAAGAGAACCATGCAGCGTTGCCCGATAACGAACGGCTGACGCGCGGCGCGGTCTCGAAGATGTTGCACACGCTCGATCCGCATTCGAGCTTTTTCAACCGGCAGGAATTTAATGAAATGCAGGATGAGCAGTCCAGCAAGTTTTACGGCATCGGCATCACCGTCAACCAGCGCAACGGGCGGCTCTATATCTTGGGCGTCAATCCGGGCTTGCCGGCGGAAAAGGCCGGGCTGCGCTATGGCGATGCGTTGCTGGCTGTGGACGGCAAACCGGCCAAAGATTGGACGCACGCCGACGCGCTCAAACACGTGCGCGGCAATCGCGGCACGACCGTCGAGGTCACGGTCGAACGCGTGGTTGAGCGAACCAATGAGCGCCCTGCCGAACGCAATACCGAGCGTAATTTGACCAAGACGCTGACCTTTCAAATCGAACGCGATGAAATTCCCTATCCGTCGGTGCGCAATCGTTTCATGCTGCGGCCCGACATTGGGTACATCGGGTTGACGGGGGGCTTCAACCAGGCGACCAGTGAAGAGTTGCGCGAGGCCATCGCCAAGCTGAAAAAGGACGGGATGACGGCGCTCGTGCTGGATCTGCGGCGCAATCCGGGCGGTCTCTTGAAACAGGCGGTGCAAGTCGCCGAAATCTTTCTGCCCACCGACAGCGAAATCGTCAGCGTCAAAGGCGCGCGCGCCCCCAAACAGGTTTATCGTTCGGACAATCCCGAACCTGAAACGATGCCGCTGGCCGTGCTGATTGATCACGAGACGGCTTCGGCGTCAGAGATCGTGGCCGGCGCGATGCAAGATCAGGATCGCGGGTTGGTGGTCGGCTCCGCCAGTTTTGGCAAAGGGCTGGTGCAAACCGTCTTTCGCTTGCCCTGGGGCATGGGCCTGACGCTGACGACGGCCAAGTATTACACCGCCAGCGGGCGTTCGATACAGCGCGAATATACGGGCGTCAGTCTTTATGATTACTACCGCGAGGGCATCCGCCCGCCCGCCAAGTTCAAGCCAATGCCGAATAGCAAAGAGGCGTTTTACACACCGACCAAACGCGTCTTGCGCGGCGGCGGCGGCATCACGCCGGACGTTTTGGTGAACTTGCCCGAAGAGGATTGGCAGTTGCGTGACGCCTGCTTTGAATTCGTGCGGCAGTTGATCGCAGGCATGGTGCCCAGCTTGCCCGAATACAAACTGGCCCAACCGAATTACGAGTACCAATTGCGCGGCAATGAATTTCCCATCAACGAACCCATCCTGAATGCCTTGCGCGGGTTCTGGCGCGAACGGCCCAAATTCCGCGCGTTGGAAACCAAACTCGGCGAGCAAACGGAGTATGTGCGCCGCCGCTTGCGCGCGGAACTCATCACCGCCGCGTATGGCGTTGAAGCGGGTGAGCAATTCCTGATGGAAAGCGATCCGCAAGCGCTGCACGCCATCGAAGAACTCCCCAAAGCGAAGTTGCTCAACGAACGCGCGCGTTTATTCAAACCCAGTGTGTCAATTCGAAATTAACCCTGTCCCGGAACGCTGAAATGGGCCTGGCCGCCAGGCTTCCACCTTGACCTGTCTGCGCAAAACCCGCATCATTGGCCGCGTAATTGGCAAAGCCAAAATCATCGTGCAAGTGCTTTCAAATGCTGTATCAACGAGTGGTTTGTGCGCCGGAGCCGCGGCTCCCCAAAAGCAAAACAGATGCTGAAAATGCCCGCTTTAACACCGGCTGAAATCTGCTGATGAATCCGATCACCCGTGCTGTCTTCCAAATCCAGGAAATTGCTGTCCTCAGTTGGCGCGTTTTGCGCGGCCTGACCCGTCCGCCGCGTTATTGGGTCGAAGTCGTGCGGCAGATGGATGTGCTGGGCTTCGGCAGTTTGGCCATTATTCTGTTGACCGGTTTTTTTACGGGCGGCGTGTTGGCGCTCAACACCGGCAGCACCTTGCAAAGTTTCGGCGTGCAAAGCGTCGCGGGCCAGTTGGTGGCGACCAGTTTGATTCGCGAATTGGGGCCGGTGTTGACCTGTTTGATGCTGGCGGGGCGTGTCGGTTCGGGCATCGCGGCGGAGTTGGGTTCGATGCTGGTCAGCGAACAGATTGATGCGATGCGCGCGCTGGGCACCGACCCCATCAAAAAACTGGTCGCGCCGCGTGTCATTGCGCTCGTGGTGATGGCACCTATATTGACGGTGATCTGCGACATGATCGGGACGCTGGGCGGGATGCTTTCTTCCATCGCGTTTTTGCATCAACCCACGTCGGTCTATCTGGCCTCAGCGCAAAAGGCTGTGTCGCTCAACGAGATCATCAGCGGTCTGATCAAACCGACGGTCTTTGGTTATCTGATCGCGATCATCGGCTGTTACAAAGGCCTGAGTACGACCGGCGGCACCGTGGGCGTGGGGCGCGCCACGACGCAATCCGTCGTCGTTTCGTCCATTTTGATTATTGCCGTAGACTTTGTGCTGTCGAAGCTGATTCTTTCGACGCTGCTTGCTCCTTAAGTGTGATGAAACAGAATCTGAACGCCATCGAATTTCGGGATGTTTGCCTCGCCTTTGGCGACCGCGTGATCCTCGATCACGTCAGCTTCAAGGTGCGTTATGGCGAATCAAAGATCGTGATGGGCGGTTCGGGCACGGGCAAATCCACGATCTGCCGCTTGGTGTTAGGGCTGCTCAAACCCGATGCGGGACAGGTTCTCGTGGACGGCGAAGACATCACGCATCTGAAAGAAGAAGCGTTGATGAAGGTGCGCCAGAAACTCGGCATGGTTTTTCAGGAAGGCGCGTTGTTCGATAGTCTTTCGGTGTATGACAATGTCGCCTATCGCTTGCGCGAACAGCGGCGGCCCGAAGCTGAAGTGGATGCCGTGGTGCGCCGCATGCTGCGCTTCGTTGATTTAGAGCACGCGATTGACAAGATGCCCAACCAGCTTTCGGGCGGCATGCGCCGCCGCGTCGGCATTGCGCGCGCCCTGGTCGGCAGCCCGAAGATCATTTTGTATGACGAGCCGACCGCCGGCCTCGATCCGATCACGGCGCGCACGATCAATGAACTGGCGCTGAAGTTGCGCGACCTCGAAGAAGTCTCTTCGATTTTCGTCACGCACCGCTTGCAGGACATCGAAGTCCTCGCCAGCGAATATGTCATCCGCGACGACCTGGGCAATTTGGTCTTTCAACACGAAGGCGATACGTTGTGCCTGATCAATACGAAATTTATTATGCTGCGCGATGGCAACATTATCTTCAACGGCACCGATGAAGAAATGCGTATGTCCGATGATCCTTATATCAAGAAGTTTCTGAGCTAGGTGGCAACGTAGGGGCAGACCTGCGTGTCTGCCCCAGCCGGGTTTGACGCCAGCGCTGCCGTCTGCTGCCACCGGGGCAGACACGCAGGTCTGCCCCTACGTTGCCTACCCCATTCTGGAGGAAATATGCCGCAAACCACTCAACCGCGTTTGTCCGAGTTGCGCGTCGGATTGCTGGTGCTGGCTGCGCTGGCGATTTTAGCGGTCGTCATTTTTACCGTGAGCGGTGACATCTCAGTGCCGTGGCTAAATCGCAAGACGATTATCAAAACCGAGATGTCCCAGGTGGATGGCTTGCACAAAGGGGCCGAAGTGCGCCTCTCCGGCAAGAAGATCGGCAGTGTCAAAGTCATCAATTTCAGCACGCAGATTCCCAACGACGCCAATGCGCAAAACAACGTCGAGATCGTGATGGAAATTGATGGCAAGCTCGACGGGCGTCCAGCCATCGAACGCATTCGCACCGATTCGCTGGCTGTGCTCAAAAGCGCTGGCGTGTTGGGCGATAACGTCATTGACATCGTGCCCGGCACACTGAAAGGCTCGCCGATCAAAGACGGCGACCGCATCAACAGCCAGGCGCAAAAGAGTGTCGGCGACATCATCAATGCCGCCCAAACCGCCGTCAGCAACCTCAATGTCATCTCAGACGACATCAAAACCATGACTGGCAAACTGAAGAAGGGCGACGGCACGCTGGGCCGCTTTCTCAACGATGAAGCCTTCTACGTCAACTTGAACAAGACTGTGTTGCAAACCGAAAGCCTGCTCAAAGATTTCAAAGAAGGCGATGGCACCGTGGGCCGTCTGGTCAAAGACCCGGCGCTTTACAATCAGTTCAGCGACACCATCACGCAATTGCGCGCGCTGTCCGACGGTCTGAATCAGCAACTCAACAACGGCAAGGGCACCATCGGCAAGCTGCTCAAGGACGAAGAGATTTATAACAAGGCCAATTCCCTGATCTCCAAACTCGAACAGACTTCGACCCGCCTGGATCGCACGATGGCGAGCGTCGAAGCCGGCGAAGGCAATCTGGGCAAGCTGATCCGCGACGAAGAGCTGTATCGTGAAGCGCGCGACACCGTCGCCAAGCTCAAGGGCATCTCTGAACGTTTGGAACGCGGCGAAGGCACTGCCGGCCTGTTGCTCAAAGACGACAAGCTTTACAACAACGTCAACAACGTTTCGGCAGAGGTCACCAAACTGCTTTACGATTTCCGGCAGAATCCGAAGAAGTATCTCTCCATCAAGCTGGCGGTCTTCTGATTCATCTATCTGAAAGGCCGCAATGAGGCGCAAAAGGCGCAAAGAAGAGTCAGTTCTTTTTTGTCTTTTGCGCTTTTTTGCAGCGCGGCAACCTAATCAAGCGAGGTCGGCAACGATGAAAACCTGTCCCACTTGCCACACGCAATACCCCGATCAATTGGCCTTCTGTCAGCGCGACGGCGCGCGGTTGCAGGAAATCGTGCAACCGCCGCCGCCCAGCTTTTCGGCGCCGACTACGCAACCCGTCCAACGCGCCGTGCCGTTGAGCCAGCCGACCAATCGCATCGAGATTGCCACGCAACGGGTCGAACCGGCCTTGACCATCCAGCAACCCGTTCAACCCACGGCGCAAAATTTCGCGCCCGCTACCGAAGCCTGGGTCGCGCCCGTAGTAACAACCGCCGGTTCCAAAACCTGGCTTTGGCTGTTGCTGAGCCTGGCGCTCGTCGCCATCATCGCCGCCGCAACCGCGTTTTACTTTTTCACCAACTCGACGCAGTCGAAATTTACGCAAGCCATCCAGTCGGGCAAGCTCGTTTCGCCTGCCGGGACGAGCGCCTACGATCTGTATCAAGAACTCAAACGCGAAGGCAAAACACCTGAGCAGTTGGCGGAATTCACCAAACCGCTGGTGCCGCAATTGACCGCCAAGCCGCAACAGCTTTTCGCCGACATCGCCGCGCCCGGCAAACGCGATGCCCCCGCCGAAGCCTGGGAGGAAGCACAACGCATGCTCGCCTGGGCCAGCGAGATTCAGCCAACCGACAAACACTTGGTTGCGCAGGCCAGTTACGCCGCCGGGCGCGCGGCCTATTTGCGCGGCGAAAAGGACAAAGCGTTGGAGTGGTGGAAGAAGGCCTATGATCAGGACAGGACTTGGTTTTTACCGGCGAATGGCTTGGGCATCATTTACAACGAACGCAAAAACTACGTCGCCGCGCGTGCGGTCTTGCAGGAAGCGCTCAAACGCGAACCGGATTCGGCCCTGCCCTACAACAACCTCGGCACGGCCTGGTTGTTGGCAAAAGACGACACGCAGGCCGAAGAGAATTACAACAAGGCCATCGAACGCGCCCCCAATTGGCCGCGCCCGCACGCCTGGCTGGGCGAGATTGCCATGCGCCGCAAAGATTACGCGCGCGCCGTGCAGGAATTTGAATTGGTGCTGAGCCTCGGCGCAACGACGGATTCCTCAATTGACAGCAATAAGATTCGCCAGCAATTGGAACAGGCGCGCAAGCTGATGCAGGAGCCAAGCGTTGCGCCAACGCCGCCGCCGCCGCCGCCGCCGCCGGATTGATTGACAGGATTGATTGAGGATAGGTTCATTGTTCATTGTTCATTTGTTATCGTGAAGAGCCTGTGCTTCCTGCAATGACAACGAACCGATGAACAATGAACAATGAACAATAGCCTGATCGGTTATTTCTCCAACGGATACCCCGCCTCGCGCCAGGCTTTGATGCCGCCCGCCATTGAGTGCACGTTGGTGTACCCCATCCGCTGCAAATTATCCGCCGCCAGGGCTGAGCGGTATCCGCCGCCGCAATAGAGCACGATCTCGGCGTCTTTTTCCGGCACCAGTTTTTCGATGTCGCGTTCGAGAATGCCGCGCCCAAGATGCTGAGCGCCGGCGGCTCGATCAATCTCCCATTCGTGATCTTCGCGCACATCAATGAAATGCAAGGAGGCGCCTGCCGCCAATTGGGCTTTGACTTCGCTCGCCGTGATCTCGCGCACGCGACTGCGCGCGTCGGCACAGAGTTGTTCAAATGCTGCTGAATGGATCATTGCTTGCTCCTTTTCTAGAACGGTTTGCAAATACGTTTAGGGGCAGTTGCCGCGCCGGGGCGGTACCGCGCGCGTCGGCCAGCGGCGCGTCAAGTCTGGCGGACTGGTACAGTGGCGTAGTCTCCGCTTGCTCACGCGCGCGGTACCGTTCCGGCACCCAGTTTTCCCTTCTACCAAAGTAAAAACTGGCCTAAATTGTTTCATTGCTCATCCCGCACATAAACCAACAACTGCACGCCCGGACGCAACGTGTACTCGCGCCCGACTTGCCGCCAACCGGGAGCCTCTTGCATACGTGGTTGCTGATCGGCGCGCGCAATCACGATGGGTTGGACGAGCGCACCTTCATCCAGTTTTTCTGGCAATGTGCCCGAATAGGCGACGTTGGGATAGTCGCGCAAATACCAGGGCAGCGGCCAGTATTCGGGCGAGCCGACGTGAATGCCGGTTTCCTTTTGCGTCGGGAATTGTGCGGCAGCCTGTTTGACTGTCCGCACAAATTCGAGAAAGTCGCGGTCGGTTTGTGCGTAGACGTAGCCATACTGTCCATCCAAGTAGGGCGTCAGTTTGAGTTGCTTGCCCCAGTCGGCGAAATAGGCCGTACTGTTGGAATTGTCTTCGTACTTTTCGAAGTTGACGAGGCGCGCCATGCGCCAACAGATAATCAGGGTGAAAAGTAAAAGGCCCAGCCACACTACGCGCCAGGTCAAGGGCGCGAACAATCCATACAACTGTTCAGCCGCATAGCCACACACCAACGCCAGCGGCAACAGAATGCTAACCATCAGCCAGGGCGTTTTGTAAGGGATAACGGAATAGGCCAGCGTGATGCCGAACGTCCACGCGCCCACAAACAACCAGAAGCGCGTGCCGCGCCAGAGGATGACCAGCCCGGCCAGTACGCCGCCAACCAGCAACGGCAATTCGAGTTTGAGCAAGATGCCCAGATAGTAAAACGTTGAATGCACGTGGTCGGTGCCGCTGCGTTCCTTCGTCCAATGCATGATGGCCTTGAACGCATCCGCGACGCCGCCCCAGTTGGTAAAGGCCGAGGAATAGAAAAAGACGTTGATGAAAATGAAGATAATCAGCGCCGAGAGGGCGTGATCCAGCGAGGGCCGCACAGCCGCCCAGTCGCGGCGAAGCTGTTTCACCAAAGCCGCAGGCGTAAACCGATGCTCGTGCAAGAGCATCCGCACAATATCCCACAGGCTGGCGCAAATGAGTGCGACCAGCAGCACGACCGCCGTAATCAACGCCGTCTCTTTGGTGGCGAACAAAATCCCGGCGGCAATCGCCACGAGCGCCATCCATTTGAAATCCTTGGTCGCGGCATAACGCCACGCGCCCACCGCAATCGCCAGCGAGCACCAGCCGAACATCATTTCGTGAATGAAGTACCGCGAGAAAAAGATCAGGCCGGGCGATAGCGCCATCAAAAACGCCGCCACCGGCAAACCGACTGTGCCCAGATGTTCGCGCCACCACCACAGCAACACGATGGACAGCACGCCAAACAGGCAGGGCCAGAAGCGCAAAGCAAAATCGCTCTCGCCAAACGCCCGCAGCGCCATCAACGCGAAGTAGTAAAGCGTCGGGCCATGATAATTTTCGGGGTTGTATTTGTAGGCGGTACTGCCCTGTTTGGCGAGCGCCAGCAGGAAATAAGAATTGACACCTTCGTCGTGATGAAACGGCTTGAGCGAAAGTTGGGCAAAGCGGAACCAACCGCCCACGAGGACGGCTAGTACGAACAAACCCACACTCACCAGCTTTTCGTTTCTTCTGATTTCAATCATGTGAACGTACCAACCGTGCGGGGTGTCTTGCATTGCCGTTAGACCACGACAACCAGGCCCGATCAGCGCACGCAAAAAGAGGCAGGTGATCTATAGACCACCTGCCTCCATGTTCAAGCGAACCAGCCAAACACGAGTTTACATCTTCTTCTTGGCTTTCGCCTTGGGCTTGCCTTTGCCTTTGCCTTTGACACGCCGCACCGGAGCTTTCTTCTCCGGTTCGACTTGGCCGGCATCCACGACCGTGCCGCCAGCAGGCGTAGCCGCGCCCGGCGGAACCAGCCAGATGCGGATTTGCGAACCGTCGGACGAAACGCCGCCGTCGCGCACCGTGATGCGGTTGGCGTCAATCGCCGTGCCCAGGCCGCCATCGGCCAAACGGTCACGCGCGTTCTTCGCCCGCTGCATGCTCAGCGCCTCCGGTTTCTCGTCCGCCGCACGATAACCATCAATGATGATGGCGGATTGCGGTTCGCTTTGAAGCGCCGGAATGATCGTTTGCTGCAACACGCTCTTGCAGGCGTTGTCCACACGCGCATTGTTGAGCTTGAACGTATTGCACGGTGCCAGTTCACGCGGTACCGGTGTTGGCTGCGGCGGCGGCGGCACCTTCACGCTGATGTTCGTCGAACCACTGGCCGAGCAATTCACTCCGCCGCTTGACGTGGCCTTGACGGTCACGCTGATGTTCGTACCTGGCGCGACACCGGTCGTGTCCAAACGCGCGCTCATGCCGTTGCCGGCAATCGTGCCTGCGGTGGACGACCATTCGTAACGCACGTCGCCGTAGTTGCGGCCACCCGTCACACCATTGGTCGAGAAGTTGACCGCTTCACCGGCATCAATCGAGGTCTTGTCCGCCGTCACGCTCATGTTCGGATCGAAGCAGATCGCCAGCGGCGGGCAGTTGGTCACGCGAATCGTCTTCGAGTCATAAGCGACGCAACCGCAACCATCGTCCACTTGCACGGTGATCGTGTATTCGCCCGGCGCCAAACCCGTCGTATCGAACGACGTATTCGCGCCGTCGCCGACGATGCGGCCACCCGAGGCATTCCACGAATAAAGCAATGTGTCGCCATCGGGATCGGAAGCCGACGCATTCAACGCCACCTTGTCGCCCGCGCAAACGGTCGCCGCCGATTCACGCGTCACATCGGACGAGCCTTGCGTCACCGCACCGAGACCGAGGTTGACGGTCGGCGGCTGGTTGGGCAGCACAGGTTCCTTGCGGTCATTCATATGACCGATTGAGAACCCGGCGATAAAGCCGTTCGGGCTGTGGTGCGAATCTATTTCGTCCATCCAGTTCAAATGGCGTTGATAGGCCGCGCTGATCGAAATCCAGCGGGTCGGGAAGATGCGCGCGCCGGCAACGAAATCTACCGGACTGTTTTTCAAAAGTGAAGGCGTGCGGCTGCTGACGTAGTGCGTGGCCTTCACTTCGGTGATGAGTTGCAAGTACCGGCTTAACGGGAAGTCAAAGCCGATGCCGGCGCGCAATTCATTCGGCAAATCCAGCGCGCGGTCGCTGCTGCCAAAGCCCTGAATGACGCCGCAACCAACGCAGAGCGGGCCAAGGTTCATGTCTTCAGCGCGCGGGTCGCCGATTTTGATGAAGCCGATGTTGGTCGAGAGATTGATGTATTTATGCAACCGGCCATCCAATGCGGCGATTACACCATAATCAAACCCGCCCGTGCCGCGGCCCCGTTCCAAACCGCTGTTCAGATCGCGCGTGGTCGGGATTTTTAATAACGGAATCAACGAGAGGCCAAACGGATTGTTCGGCCCGGTGAACCGGATTTTGCCGCCCAACCACAAATCACCTAAATGATGATCGGAGAAGCGCGCCAGGAAAGGCGCATTCGGCAAATAATTCGGACTGGTGTTGGGTAGCAGGGCGGGCAGGATGCCGCCCACCGGAGCGCCCAGACCGACATAGACCGCCGTGTTATTGCCACTCGGGCGCGCGGTAAAGGGGCCAATCACGGTTAATGAACCAGGCACGCGGCAAGGGCCGGGGAAACCGCCATTGCCGCAAGGGTCGCCCGCCAAAACCGAGGCGCTGTTGGTGCCCGGCACAATGACCAGACGGCCTGGCGCCAGGGTTTTGGTACGAACATCCGGCAGGTAGAAACCGCTCAACAGTGCCGGGGTGCCGACCGAAACGACGCGTTGCGCTTCAAGATTGGCAAAAAATTCGAAGTGATCGCTGATACCGATGGTGAAATTAAACGGATAAACTTGCCAGGCAACGTCACCGGGATCGCGATGAAAATGATTGGCGAAGAACCCGATATTGAACTCGCCCTTGCGCAACGTCTGGGCATCATAAACCGTAAAAAGGCCAGTGCCGCCATTGACGGTTGGGGCCGGGTTGCGAGGGTCATCTTCTGACCGTTTGGTCTGCGCATTGACAGCAGCCCCCACGAGCAGGAGCGCTAACACCAGACCGAGCGTTTTTCTCGCAAAATTCATATATCTCCTCCTGGAAGAGTGGGTGACAATAGACTTCATTAGGTTTGTATTCTCTGCCGGTACGATCTCAGTTTCCTTCTTAGCTCGCCCTTTTACTGCTCTCAGATCGTACCGCAAATGTGAATGACAAAAGGAAAACTGCGTGCAAAATCTATACGATAGGGTACAAGGTGTCAATTCAATTTTGCCTCTTTGGACAACAACTTAGCGACGCTGGTCAGTGGTCAGTGGTCAGTGGCCAGTGGCCAGTCCGTAACTCCCCACTCCCCACTGGCCACTGACCACTGACCACTGCTTTAAGCATATATTCCCCGCACTTTGGTGCTTTGCGCGACGCGATCAATCGCCAGCATATAGGCGGCGATGCGCATATTAACGCTGTAACTTTCGGCGCAGCGCACTACCTCTAAAAAGCTTTCCACGATGATGTCCTGGAGCCGCTCATTAACCACCTGCTCCTTCCAAAAATAGCCCATGCGATCCTGCACCCATTCAAAATAGCTGCATGTGACGCCGCCCGCGTTGGCCAGAATATCAGGAATCACGAAGATACCTTTGCGTTCCAGGATGTCGTCTGCCGCCGCCGTGGTCGGGCCGTTTGCGCCTTCGCACAGGATTTTGCATTTGATGCGATCAGCATTGCCGCTGGTAATTTGATTCTCGGTTGCCGCCGGTAAGAGCACGTCACAATCCAATTCCAGCAACTCCATGTTGGAAACCGGTTCAGCGTGCGGATATTTCTCATAGCTCTTATGCTTGGCCAAATAGGCGAGCGCATCTTTCACATCCAACCCGCGCGGATTATAGATGCCCCCGTGAATGTCGGAGAGCGCCACGATTTTGTAACCTGCATCTTGCATCAATTCCGCAGCCACGCCACCAACATTGCCCGATCCTTGAATGACGACGCAGGTCTCAGCATTCTTCAGGCCAAATTTTTTGACCGCCTCATCAATCACGAATAAACAGCCGCGCCCGGTCGCTTCACGGCGCCCCTTGGAACCGGAAAGATTAATCGGTTTGCCCGTCACCACCGCCGTCACCGTGTGACGCGCGTGCATTGAATAGGTGTCCATGATCCACGCCATCGTCTGTTCGTTGGTGTTCATGTCCGGCGCGGGCACGTCGCGTTCGGGGCCGATGAAATCAATCAATTCAGCGGTATAACGCCGCGTCATGCGTTCCAATTCACCCAGCGACATATGCGTCGGATCGCAAATGACGCCGCCTTTGGCGCCGCCGAACGGGATGTTGACCACCGCGCATTTCCAAGTCATCCAGGCCGCCAGCGCGCGAATTTCATCCAACGTGACGTTCGGCGCGAAACGAATCCCGCCCTTGGCTGGGCCACGCGCGAAATTATGTTGGACGCGATAACCGGTGAAGACTTCGATGTGGCCGTCATCCATAAACACCGGGATGTAAACCGTCACTTCGCGGTTGGGCACGCGCAAAACCTTGTACAGATCAGGATCGAGTTTCAACAATTGCGCCGCGTGATCGAAGCGCTCCATCATGGATTCAAACGGATTCTCTTCCCGAATCTCGCGAATATCATCTACGAAAACTTGGCCTGGCACTGCTTGCTCCTGTGTCTACTCAAAAAAATAGGCGAGTGAATCAGCCTCACTCGCCTTGCTGTCTGTTTAGTTTTTCAAAACTTCGTTTAAGGCCCCAGTTCGGTAGCCCTCTAAATCAAGCGTCACGAACTTAAACCCAAGTTGTTTGAAGGCGGTAGCAATTCGTTGCGTCATCTCTAAGCTCAAAGCCTTCGGCAACTCTTCCGGCGCAATTTCGATGCGCACCACCTCGCCGTGGTGTCGCACGCGCATCAGGTTAAATCCCAGCGCCCGCAATTTGGCCTCGCCGCGCTCAATTACCGAAAGCTTTTCAATCGTCACCGGCATGCCATAAGGGATGCGCGACGACAAACACGCCGACGCCGGACGATCCCAGATCGGCAGCCCCGCCGCTTTTGCCAGCGTGCGAATGTCATGCTTGCTCAGGCCGACTTCGAGCAAAGGGCTGCGCACGTTCAACTCGCCTGCGGCTTTTCGCCCCGGACGATAATCGCCCACATCATCAGCATTGTTACCGTCGCAAACCCAGGCGAACCCGCGCGCCGCAGCCAGCGCGCTCAGCTTCGTGAACAATTCATGCTTGCAGAAATAACAGCGATTAGCGGGGTTGGCCTGATAGTTGGCGTCGTGAATCTCTTCGGTCACGATGAACTCGTGCGGGATGCCGTATTGCGCAACGACTGTGAGCGCATCCTGCCGTTGAAAATCAGGATAGCTCGGACTCTCACCCGTCACCGCCAAAGCACGCGCGCCGAGTTCACGCGCCGCGACGTAAGCCAGATAGGCGCTATCAATGCCGCCGGAGTAGGCCACCACCACCGATTCCAATTCGCGCAACACACGGCATAGCGCGGCTTCTTTGGCTTCCAAACTCAAGGTCTGCACAGTGGCAGTTGAATGATCCATTCCTATTCACTCGTTAGAAAACCGAATATCCCTTGATGCCCAACGGCAAGCGATAAACCTTCTGCGTGCTGACGACAATCATGTTGCCCTGCTCATCGAAGGCCAACCCGACCAGGGCGCCACCCGCCACGACCATTTCCGCGCGCTCACCGTCCGGTGAAATACGCACGATGCCGCGCTGACCGCGCAAGGAAGCCGCGACATACAAATTCCCGTCCTCATCAAAGGCCAATCCCTGCGGACGGCCCAGACCGCGATAGAAACTCGTCGCCTCGCCCATCGCGTCAACGCGCCAGATCGTTTCAAACGAAGAAACCGTGGGGCCAGACACATACAAATCGCCATCCGGGCCAAACGCCATATGATAGGCCGAAACACTCGGTTCCAGCGTCGCGTGGGGCCGCGCTTCACCCAATTCGTTCACCTGAAAGATCGTCCCGCTGCGATCACCAACGTAAATAACCCCGCGCCGGTCAAACGCGATCCCGGTGGCCACGCCTAATTCAGTCGCCAGCGTCGTTACTTCTTTGAACGGCGTGACGCGATAGAGTTCACCTTCGTACCGGCTCGTTACATGCAATACACCTTCGCTATCAAACGCCATGCCAGTTGGATTGACGATGTCCGAGAGGAATGGCTCCACCATTCCATCCGCCGCAATTTTATAGATCGAAACCGGGACTTTCTGCCCGCGCGAACCGGACAGCGTTACATAGATGCTGCCGTCATCCCGATCCACCGCCGGATTCGCAACCGGGTGCAAGTTGTCGGCCAGTTTTTCGCCCAACGTAAACGCGGTGGTTAAATCCATGCCGACGCTTTCCAAAATCAATTCCCTGGCGCTGAAACCGATCTCATATTCCGGCACCCCGACGATCACGCGCGTGGGCGAAGCTCCCACCAAGCGCCCACGCAAGCCAGCAAAGCTGGCGCGGCACGCCGTAAAATCCGACGTGTCGAACCCTTCGCACGAGACGATTACCTCGCCGCCTTCAACGCCAGCGCGTGGTAGCAAGCGTTTGATCGAAGCCTCGCCTAATTCAGCCATCCGCAATTTTCTCCGTGTGATTTGGCATTTGGATTCCAAGCAAAAACAATGATACGCGAGGCATCCGGTGATGACAAACGCGACGCTTGCTACGGTACGCGGCAGCCAACACAGCAAGTACATTTTCTTTCTCTCATTCGCCAAAATAACCAACCAGCGGCTAGGTAGTCTCGTCTAAGGCCGCGAACCTTGATGACAAGATGTTTGAAATGATGCGCGGTTTCTCTGTTACTAACAAATGGGAGGCAAAGAGGACTATGAAAAAATTAATTGCAACTGCGTTTCTGATGATGCTGACTTTCGCAACGACCCTGCCGTCGCTGGCGAAATCCAACACGCCGGAAGAGACAGACAAGACGCTTAAGAAGATTCGCAAGGAGCTTATCACCTTGCCCTTCTACAGCGTGTTCGACAACCTGGCGTTCAAATACGAGGATGGTGTGGTGACGCTTTACGGTCAGGTAGCGCGTCCCACGCTGCGCAAGGACGCAGAGCGGGTAGTGGAGAAGGTCGCAGGAGTAGAAGATGTGGTGAATAAGATCGAGGTGCTCCCGCTCTCGTCCTTCGATGACCGGATTCGGTTGGCGACTTACCGCGCGATTTATCGCCAACCTGGCTTGGATCGGCTTTCGATTCAAGCCGTCCCCCCGATTCACATCATCGTGAAAAACGGGAACGTCACCCTGGAAGGCGTGGTGAATAACAAAGGCGATGCCACGCGCGCTTATCTGGCGGCGAACGGCGTCCCGAACGTTTTCTCGGTGACTAACAACTTGCGGATCGAAAGAAACTAACACGCAAGTTACGACGAGTTACTACTGTCCATTGGTGATCCCTCCTGAGAGGTGAAGGAAACTTGATGGCTGGCAAGCGGTGAACTTGCCAGCCTTTTTGTTTTTGACAGGCCACTGCATTGACCGCGTATCCGTTCGGCGCTAGACTCCGCCACGTTGAACGCACTTCCGCCAAGCCATTGCAGTTTGGAAGTCGTATTCGACAGCGCCACTCAACCACGATAAATCAACTCGGCAACGATGTATTGCCAGCCATTTTCTCGGTCATTGTTTTTTACCGTTCGCAGTTCAGCCTAAACCCGGTTCACGACTCAACCAATATCATCAGGAGGATCGCCATGCTTCAGCAGGCTTCCATTCGCCGCAGTCTTTGGGCCAGTGCCTTGGCCTTGTTTTTCTTGGCTTTGAATTTTCAGTTTCCACCCATTTCGGCACGGCTGGCCGCTTCCCCCGACATCGTCATCAGTCAAATTTATGGCGCGGGGGGCAACAGCGGCGCGACGTGGCGCAATGATTTCATCGAACTTTTCAATCGCGGCCCGGCGGCGGTCAATCTCAGTGGCTGGTCAATTCAATATGCGTCTTCAACGGGTACCACCTGGCAAAAGACTGATCTGACTGGCAGCTTGCAACCGGGCCAGTATCTGCTGATCCAACAGGCTTCCGGCGGTACGAATGGCGCTGTGTTACCGACGCCGGATGTCACCGGCACGATTGCAATGGCGGCGACAGCGGGCAAAGTCGCCCTGCTCAATAGCGCAACGTTGATTGCCAGCGGCACCGCTTGCCCCAGTGGCGCATCGCTGGTTGATCTGGTTGGATACGGCAGCGGCACGAATTGTTTTGAGGGCAGCAACCCAACGCCTGCGCCGAGTGCGACCAACGCCGTTTTTCGCGCGGCCAGCGGCTGCACCGACAATGACAACAACGCGACTGATTTCAGCGCCGCCGCAGCCAATCCGCGCAACATCGCTTCGCCACTCGCGCCGTGCAGCACTTCAACGCCGCCGACCGGCAATGCCAGCGCCGCACCCAATCCGGTGCTCACCGGCGCGGGCGCCTTGCTGACCGTCACAGTGGCCCCCGGCGCGAATCCGCCCAGCACCGGCATCACTGTGCGCGGCGATTTGACGGGCATTGGCGGCGCGGCCAATCAAACCTTCTTCGACAATGGCACGAACGGCGACGCCACCGCGAATGACAACATCTTTTCGTTTCAGGCCGCGATTCCAGCCAACCTCACGCCTGGTTTGAAAGTGTTGCCGATTACGCTGGCCGATGCGCAAAGCCGCACGAGTTCGACCAACATTTCTCTGCAAGTCCGCGCGCCCATCGTCGCGGGCGACATCGTCATCAGCCAGGTGTATGGCGGCGGCGGCAACAGCGGCGCGCCCTTCACAAACGATTTCATCGAGATCTTCAATCGCAGCAATCAACCCGTAGACATCACGGGCTGGTCGGTGCAATACGCTGCGGCGACCAGCGGGACGTGGCAAAAGACCGACCTCACCGGCACCCTGCAACCCGGCCAGTACTTCCTGATTCAGCAGGATTCGGGCGGAGCGAATGGCGCGCCGCTGCCTACGCCCAACGTCACTGGAACGCTGTCATTGGCAGCGACCGCAGGCAAAGTCGCTTTGCTTAACAATGCAGCGTTGATTGCGAACGGCACGGGCTGTCCGTCCGGCGGCGGCTTGGTGGATTTCGTTGGTTACGGCAACACGGCGACCTGTTTTGAAGGCGCAGCGCCTGCCCCCGCGCCCAGCGCCACCAATGCCATTCGGCGCGCGGGCAACGGCTGCGGCGATACGAATAACAACACGGCCAATTTCGCCACGGGCGCGCCACTCCCGCGCAATTCGGCGACGGGTTTCAACGTGTGCGGCAGCGGCGCAATTTTCGATAACAACAATGCGATGCTGGCGGTGCAGGAACTTTCGAATTGCACCGGCATCGGCGATGTGCTGCTGGTCGAAGCCAATCTGACCAACGTCGGCACGCGCAACCAACTCGACAATCCCGGCTCCGAATTCATCGCCAAACTCACGCCCGCGCTGGCCTTTGTGCCAGACAGTTGCGTCACGATTGGCACGGGCACCTGCACGCTTACCAACGCCGGCCAACTCGACTGGAACGGTGTGGTGCCGTTGGGCGAAACGGTGACGTTACGGTTTCAGATTCAGGTCAAAGAGGCGGCGGCCACCGATCCCCTGCTCTGCCTCAATGCGACGATCAATTACGATTCCGACAACGACGGCCTCAACAACGCCACACTGACGGCCAGCCAATGCCAGCAGGCCAATTGCCAGCCGGTCGCGGCGGGCCAACTCTTCCCCGCCAAAGCCGAAGCGAGCGATCAACGCGCGGGTTCCGTGCTGGTCTTTCCGTTCTATAGCTCCGATCCCGCCGCGCTCAACCGCGAGAACACGCGCATCAGCCTGACCAACCTGCATCCGCAGCGCCGCGCGACAGTGCACCTCTTTTTCATCGCTGACGATACAACCGGCGTGGCGGATGGCTATCTGTGCCTGACGCCGAATCAGACGGTTAGCTTTTTGATGTCCGATCTCGATCCCGATGTGGCGGGCTATTTGATCGCCGTCGCCAGCGATGAACGACTCGGCTGTCCGGTCAATTTCAACTATCTGGTCGGGGATGAATTTGTGAAGCTGGCAGCGGGCCACGCCGCCAATCTGCCCGCCATCGCCTTTGCCGCGCTTGGTGCGGTGCCTTGCGACGAACAGGCCAGCACGGCGGAACTGAAATTCGATGGCGTGCAATACAACGCCACGCCGCGCACCTTGGCGCTCGATAACCTGCCCAGCCCGGCGGATGGCAACGCGACCTTGCTGATCTTAGACCGGTTGAGCGGCAATCTGGCGACGGGTCTCAACACGCTCGGTTCGATCACGGGCGTGCTTTACAACGATGCCGAAGCGCCCTACAGCTTTGAATTTTCGACCACGCGCCGCCAATTCCGCGCTGTCATCAACGCCAGTTTCCCGCGCACAGCCCCGCGTGTGCCGACCATCATTCCGGCGGGCCGCTCCGGTTGGTTAAAACTGGCGCGCGGCAGCGATGGCGCGTTTGTCGGCGCAGCGCTCAATTTCAATCCGAACAGCGGCACGAACAGCAACGCCTTCAATCAAGGCCACAACCTGCATCATCTGACGCTGACGACCGAATCGAGTTTGATCGTGCCGGTGTTTCCGCCGACGTGCTGACGCAAAAAGGGGAGGCGAATGTTACCTCGCCTCCCCTTGCAACTTACCCCTCGACGCGCAGCGGGACAGTACCGCGCGCGTCAGCAAGCGGCGCGTCAAGCTTGCCCTAGTGGCTGAACTGCCAATAGGCCGCTTGCTCATGCGCGCGGTACTGTCCCAGCGTCAACTGACTCCCGTAAACGCAATTGCAAACCGCTCTATTTATTCTCGCCCGCCGCTGGCCCTTTCCCCACCCGCTTGGCCGCAATCTTTTGCTGGCCGAAGACCGCGTTCAGGTCGGTCACTTCGCCTTGCTCATTTTTAGTAAAGCTCACCTCAGCGCCTTCGGCATCCTTGAAGTAAAACTTCGTTTCCGACTCCGGCGTCGCCGGCAGCGCAGCCTGATTCGGGATGACAAAAAAGAGCGTGTTGCCTTCGCGTTCGACGCGGAATTTGACCAGGCCGCCCGAATACTCACCGACATACGCATCCAGTTGCTGCGTGCTCAGCTTCGCCACCGGACGATCCGCTGGTTTCGGGCGCGCCGTGTCCATAAAGCCCACCAACATTTCGTCGTAGGTCGGTTCGCCAAAGCGCACGGTTTTGGTCGGATCAGGATTGCTTTTGTTTTTAGCCGAATTGTCGAAGTGCGCCGTCACGATCAGCTTCGCGCCTTTGGGCACGGCTAGCGGCTGTTTCAGTTTGTAGAGTGTCTGCCAGTTGAAATCATAAGCGGGCACGTTGATCAGCGTCTCGCGTTTGCCGTCGGCGTAGGCGATTTCGTATTTCATGTCCTTGCCGCGCACGTGCAGATGCGGCATGTAATTGATCAATTCGACATCGCGCCGCAGCGTGTGGCAGGCGTTGGCCTCGTGGTTCTCTGCGCCGGGCGGAATGGCAAAAAGGTCATTGACGATCAAGAGCGTCTCAACCATTTTCTCGACCGGTTGTTTGGCGAAGACCAGCGCGATGCTGGTGCGGTCGGTTTCGGCGTTGCTGTTCGTCTTGGCGTAATGCATCTGGAAGATCAGATTTGAGCCCGCCGGAATTCGTTTCGCCATCCCCGCCGGATAGATGTCGGCATTGCGGCCCGGCGCGTAAGCCGACAGCAAGGGCGTGCCGCCGCCGCCGCTGTTGCGTTTCGCGCCGCAAGCGTCATTGACGACTGGCGCGTCGGGCTTGGTGCGATTGACCGAGCCATCGCGGTATTCGGTCGAAGATTTTTGCGACTGAAAAACAGAAATCGGATTGTGCACGTCGCCGCCGCCCTTTTTGGCATCGTCCTGCGCCAGCCGGTACATCAGCGGCGTTTCGATAAACACGACGGCGTGATGCACAACCTTGCGATTGCCGGGGCGGAACTCGCCCGCCTGAATCCACTTGTCTTCGGTAAAGCCAGTCGGCACGCGGATGTAAATGTAATCGTCGGCGTTCTTGCCCGACAGCGTGAATGGCTCCGGCATTTGCAACACGACATCCGGCTGACCGATTTCCCAAGCCGCGTTGCGCACAGGCACGGGCGGCAAATCTTTTGGGCTGCCTTCTTTTGCGCCGCCATCCACCCAGGCCGTTACGGTGTCAATCTCGGCTTGCGTCAGCCGCGCTTCGTTTTCAAACTGGCCGAAGTGCGGGTCGGCGTGCCAGGGCGGCATCTGGCGATTGGCGACTTGTTCTTTGATGGATTTGGCCCAGGGCCGCACGTCTTTGTACGACAGCACCGAAAACGGCGCGATGTCATCGGGGCGGTGGCATTGCGCGCAATTCTTGAAAAAGATCGGCGCGACATCTTTGGTGAAGGTGACTTGTTTGGCGGGCGCTTTTGTCGAATCGGCTTGCGCGCTGGGCAAGCTGAACAGCAATCCGGCAATGAACAGCGCGGCGAAAAGCAGCGAGGGTTTGCGCATTGGTAGAGGCTCCTTCTGATCGTTGAATCGAATCTTGCGGCAAGAGTGCCGATTGCGCATACGCACAAGGCGGCAGAAAAGGTGCAGCTTTTTTCCCCGGCGGATTTCAGCGCAGCAGCTTTTGCATACAGACGCTGTTTTCGACACCGGCGTATTGCCCATAGTTGGGCATGATTTCGTAGCCGCAGCGTTGATAGAGGCGAATGGCTTCGGGCTGTCGCTTGCCCGTCTCCAACACGCAAGCAGCAGTCTCGAGTTCGCCCGCCCACGCTTCCAATTCCGTCAGGATTGTTTGGGCGATGCGCTTTCCGCGCCAAGCGGGCCGGACGAACATGCGTTTGATTTCGACGCTGTTGCCGGCATACGGCTTGAACGCGCCGCAACCGACTGCCTCGTCATTCACATACGCCATGACGACGTGCTGAAGCTGGTCAATTTTGTTGAACTGCGCGTAATAGGCGTGCTCAGCGCCATCGCGCTCGCGCAAGTCCTGGTCGAGCAAGCGGACAAGCGCTTGAAAATCAGCATTGCCTGAGTGAGTGCGTGTCAGTTTAAGCATACGGCGGGTGCAGTGCGCTGGCGGCCCCTGCGAGATGAAAAAAGGCCTCGCTAAAAACGGATTGCGGAATGCATTAGCGCATTCCGCAATCCGCGCTTCAAATTTTACGAAGAGATCATTGACCGCTACTGCCAGCCGTGTCCTCTTTCAGTTTGCTGACTTTTTGCCCATTCATTTCAGCGCCGATGACTTCGCCTTTGTCGTTTTTGACGATGGTGAATTCGGCGTCGCTGCCTTGCATGAAAAACTTCGTCTCGGATTGCGGCACGAATTCCATCGTGGCGCGGAAGGGAATGCTGACGATCAGCGCGTTGCCTTTGCGCGTCACGTTCACATTCATCTTCATCGCGTCGAGCATGTACTTGCCGGCGTAACTATCCAGCACCTTCGGGTCAACTTGCGCAATGGGGGGCATCTCGGTGACGTAATCCATGAACCCCAACATCATTTCATCATACGTCGGCTCGCCGAAACGCACGTCTTTGGTCGGGTCGGGATTGAATTTGTTCTTCGTCGAATTGTCGTAATAGGCGGTCACCATCAGCTTCGTCCCGGCGGGCAACCGCTTCGGCTCTTTGAGCAGGTAATTGGTTTGCCAAGCGAAGTCATATTTCGACGAACTCATCAGCACTTCGCTTTTGCCGTCGGGATAGATCGCTTTGTATTCCATGCTCTTGCCGCGCAAATGCATGTGCGGCAGGAAGGCATAAATTGTCGTCGCGCGTTTGAACGTGCGGCACGCCGTCACGCGATGATTGTCGGCGCCAGCGGGAATCTTAAAGGTGTTATTGCCGATGGAACCTGTCGTCATCAGCTTGTCGCCGTGCTCTTTGGCAAACACCAAACCGATCATGGATTGATCTTTTTCCACCGCCGTGCCGCCCAGCGTCTGATTTGAATAGTGAATCTGGAAACGGATGAGCGAGCCTGCTTGCAACTTGCGCACGATCCCTTCCGGGAAGGAGTCAGCGTTGTGACCGGGCGCGTACCCTGCGAGCAAGTCGCCGCCCGTGCCACCGCGTCCGCCCGTGCCCGCCGCACAACCGTCGTCTTGCACCGGCTGATCGGGTTTCATGCGGATCAAAAAGCCATCGCGGTACATCGGCGAATCCTTCAACTGCGCTTCCATCGCCTTGTAACGCGCCTCGGTCGTCAGCTTCGACATATTCGCTGAGCCGGGCGGCACGATGAAGGCCAGAATGTGATGGACGATTTTCGGATTCGTCGGGCGCGCTTCGATGCGCGAGATGTATTTGTCTTCGGTCAGCTTAGGGTCTACATCAAAGTATTGATACTCATCCGCGCCTGGCTTGTAGGTGTAAGGCTCGGGAATTTGCACAACCAAATCAGGCGTGCCGATGTTCCAACCCGCCGCGAATTTCGGCGCGGGAGGCAGTTCTTTCGGATCACCTTCCGCCGCGCCACCATCCACCCAGGCCACAATCGTGTCAATCTCGGCTTGCGACAGCGTGCGGTCGTTGGCGAACTGGCCCACGTGTGGATCGGCATGCCAGGGCGGCATCGTGCGGTTGGAGACTTTCTCTTTGATGGATTTCGCCCAAGGCCGCACGTCCTTATAACTCAAGGTCGAGAACGGCGCGCTCTCACCCGGACGGTGGCACTCAGCGCATTGCTTATTAAAAATCGGCGCGACATCTTTGGTAAACGTGACGGCCTTGGCATTTTTGCTGCCACTGGCGTGCGTGCTGGCCAGCCAAGCCAGGCTGATCGTGACGCTAAACAGCAGCGCCAACACAAAGGAAAAACGACGTTGAATCCGCATCTGGAAAGTCCCCTCACTCTTGAAAATCTTGTTGTTTGCCCAAACCGGTTGCGGCACGATCTGTGCCCGTGAAGCGATTTGCGGGCGTAAATGTATGCATACCCGCCTCTGCTGTCAAGCGAGTTTTCCTAATGGATTCAGCAACTTCCAGCAAATCCTGTCTTGTGCTTCGGCTATTGGCTGACCGGTCAGACAGTTACAGCGAACAAAACTGAATGACCCCTCAGTCAGATTTCCTTCAAAACCAAACCCCGCTGATGGCGAAAGCCAAGCCCCGCAGCGAAAAAAGCGCAAAACCTGCTTGCCTCCTTTTCACGGCAAGGCCTGGCTTTCGTGCCCAGACAACCCAAATTAAAAAGCCTGGTTGGCGCCTCTGCCGCTAGCGCTCCCACGGCGGGCAACATAACCGGCAGAGACCGATCCGCAAGATCGCCACCGCCTACGGCAAATCAATCAAGATCAATTCGCTCGCTTGCGTGGCCGCCAGCGACAGATTTTCCAAACCAACGAGGCGCGCCTGATCGCCAGTATTCAACACTTCGCCATTCAATGTCAGAGCACCTTCGATCACATAAAGAAACGCGCGCCGCCCCGGCTTCAATGTATGCGTCACTTGCTCACCCGCGCTTAACCGCGAAACATAAAACGTCGTGTCCTGATGAATCTTCAAAACCCCCGGCGCAGCCTGCCCCGACACAATCGGCAACAGCTTACCCGCGCGTTCGGCCTCTGTGAATTGCCGCTGTTCGTATCCTGGCGTTAATCCGTCCTGCTCCGGCAATAGCCAGATTTGCAACAGCCGCACCGGCTCGGTTTCCGAAGCATTCAACTCGGAATGCGCGATGCCCGTCCCGGCGGTCATGCGCTGCACTTCGCCCGCGCGAATCAGGCCGCGTCCGCCCGTGCTGTCTTTGTGCGCCAGTTCGCCGCTCAGCACGTAAGTGACGATCTCCATCTCGCGATGCGGATGCGTCGGGAAGCCGCCGCCACCTGCGATCGTGTCGTGATTGAAGACGCGCAAGGGCCCGAAATTCAGATTGGCCGGATCGTAGTACCGATCAAAACTGAACAGCCAATAGGCCGACAACCAATCACTCTCCAAATGAAACCGCTCGTTCGCTCTGATGATCTGCATACAGTTCCTCCTTCTTTCGACAAACTTACGACAATCGTTTTTGCAATTCGCCGTCCACCGAAGCCGCGCCACCGCCACGCATCAACAACGCCACGGCCAACCCGATGGCCAGCAGGTGATATTCAAATCCTTCGCCTTGCGGTTGCCCCATCCAATTCATAAAAAAGCCATTTTTGGCGTGCACCATCGCCACGGCCCCTAGCATCACTAAGCCAATGCCAAAAGCGCTGAAGCGCGTCAGGAAGCCGGTAATCAGTCCCAGCGCGCCAAACGATTCGGCCATAATCACCAGGAAAACAATGACGGCGGGCAGGCCCTGTCCGGTCATCGCCTTCATGGTCGCGCTGAAACCATAGCCGCCAAACAAACCCAAAAGCTTTTGCGCGCCGTGCGGCAAAATCACCAGCCCCAGCGTCAACCGCAAGATCAACGGCAAGATGTCATTCGTGGTCGCCAACATTTTTCGCAGCATACTCTTCCCTCCTTCGGCCTGCCCATTCGTTTCCCGGCAGACTGTTTCTCAGTTGACAATTGGGGCAAAAAAACTACTCGTGGAGCAGTTTGCCCAGCAAATGGAACAACGTCTTCTGTTCCTCCCGCGTCAGCGGTTTGAGCGCCGCGTTGGCCGCCGCAATCACTTCGCTCAACGTGTCCTGCAAAAACCTGGCGCCCGCCTCCGTCAGCACGACCAGATTCACACGCCGGTCGCCACAAGTGAGGCGTTGCGCATAGCCTTTCTGCTCCAAGGCGTCCACCACCTTCGTCACATTCGCCCGCGTTGAAAGCATCTGCCGCCCGATTTCGGATTGCGACAGCGGTTCCGCCGCCCCATTCAAAATGCGCAGCACGTTGTAGTGGTTATCTGTCAGGCCCCACTTGCCGAACCGCTCATCCGACGCGCGCCACATCCGGTCACCCACGCGCATCAGCCGGATCAGCGCCTGCTCGGCGATGCTCGGGGTTATTTTTACGCGTTGTTTCGTCATCACGCCGCGCATTATGCACAGCACCTGCCAGGTTGTCAACTGGGAAACATTCAACCGCGCAACTGAATGCCGGACTGTACAGCCGCGCCGCCGCCGCACTAAGATGCCGCGCGTTTCAATCAACCAATTTTTCGGAGTCACCCTCGCTATGCTGCTGAAATTCATCAAACTGGCGCTCTATCCGCTCTTCCGCATCTTCTTTGCGGTTGAATACCACGGCGTCGAAAACGTGCCGCCACACGGCGCAGTCATCCTCGCGGGCAATCATCCGTCGTATCTCGATCCGCTGCTCGTGTTGTTGGCGGTCGAACGTCCGATCCAGTTCATGGCGTGGGATTTGCTTTTCAAGCTTCCCGTGCTGGGACAGCTCATTCGCGCGCTCGGCGCCTTCCCCGTGGATTTGCGCAAAGGCAAAGGCGAGGCCGCTTTCCAGCAAGCCTTGCGCGTGTTGAACAGCGGCGACGCGCTGGGCATCTTCCCCGAAGGCCAACGTAGTGAAGCGGGGCCGATGGGCGAATTGCGCACCGGGGTCGCGCGGCTGGCCATTGAATCGGGCGCGCCCATCGTGCCGATCACTATTGGCGGGGCTTCGCGCGCCTGGCCGAAGTGGAAGCTGCTGCCCAAACCCGCCAAGCTGGTCGTGCGCTTTCACGCGCCCCTGCAACTGAACGCCGCCGAATGCGCCGCGCGACGCGCCGACAAAGAGTTTCATCAGCAAGTGATGCAGCAGGTTGCCGCGCGCATCAACCGCTCGCTGCGCCCTGCACTGCAAGTCGCCGCACACATCGAACGCTGGTACGCGCAACCGCCCTCGAACATCCGCACATATGAATGGGCGCCGCTGCTGGCCGCGTTCATCGCCGTGTTGGTCGCCTGGCGGCGCGGCACGTTGTATGCACACAGCTTCGACATTCTGTTGCCGGTCGCGTGTTATTACATTTATCTGGCGGCGGATCTGACGCTGATCAAACCAGCGCGGCCGGCGAAGTGGTTGCGTAATTCGATGCCCATCTGGCTGATTTTGCTTTGGCATTATCCGCTCACACGCGCCATCGTCACGCCCGCAGGCGAACGTAACGCCTGGCTCGCGCTGGCGGCGCTGGCGGCCTTCTTCCCTTTCTTTTACGAAGACTATTTCGCGCTGCAAAAGTTCGTGCGCGGCTTGGTGGTCAGTTACTACTTTTCGCTGGCCTTGTTGCTGGCGTGGCCGCATCCGCTGGGCACGCTGACGGCGGTGCTGAGTTTCATCGTGCTCTTTTGCTGGCGTAACCGCGTGGTCTTTTACCGCTGGACGGTGTTGATTGGGTTGGCTGTGCTGGCCATCGCAATTGCGCTGACAGCGGCCTCGCGTCTGTCGTTGCTGGCCTTTGTGGCGCTGGCCGTCGCCGTGCTGGCCTATCTGCAAACCTTTACTTCGATTGCCTACGACATTCGCCGTGCGGGCAATGTCTCGCTTGACGGCCCGACAGGGAAAATGGGCGAAGGGACGAATTGACTTCGCCCCTTCGCCGCTTCCCTACCCTTTCTTCCCGATGCGATACAGTTTCGACGCCGTGCGAATCACCAGGTTGTCGCGCACAATCGCGGGCGTCGCCATGCAGAGTTCGTCCAGCGAATTCTTGCCGATGACTTTGAACTCCGGCCCCGCCTGAATCACATAGGTATCGCCGTCTTCATTCAAGCAGAAAATCTTGCCGTTGTAGGCCCACGGCGACGAAGTGAACGCACCCACCGGCACTTCGGCGTCAATGCGTTGGCGGCCATAAACTTCCTTGCCGGTCTTGGCATCGTGCGCGGTGAAAAACCCGCGATCCAATAGCGTGTAGTAGATGTCGCCGTAAATAATCGGCGACGGGTTATACGGTCCCGCCTGGCGCTGATACCAGGCGACAAACTGATTGCTGGTCTCACCTTCTTTCAACGAAATGTCGCCGCTCGCCCCGGGCTTGATAGCAAAGACCGGTCGCACCTGATCGCCTACATAACCCGACGCAACATAGAGCAGACCGAACTTGGTAAACGGCATCGGGATCGCAATGGAAGACATCCCGCCGAACCACCACAGTTCCTTGCCGTTATTTGGGTCGTAGGAAACCACGCGCTTCGTGGCGGGCACAATCAGTTCGGTGCGCGCGCCTGATTCCCACACGTATGGCGTCGCCCAATTCGTGCCTTTGCCCCGATCTACGCGCCAGAGTTCCTTACCCGTCAGCTTGTCGAGCGCCGTCAGATAGGACGATTCGTCGTTATCGTTCAGCATGAACAGCTTGTCTTTGTACACCACGGGCGAAGCGGCGGTGCCCCAGCCAAAGCGTGTTTGCTTCGGCTCAATCTTTTGTTGCCAGAGCAGCTTGCCGTTCAGGTCGAAACAGAAAACGCCGACATTGCCGAACATCGCATACACACGCTCGCCATCGGTCACAGGCGTTTCCGAGGCGTAGCTGTTTTTCAAATGGCGCGAGAAGCCGGGCACGGCCTTGAAGACTTCGCGCTCCCACAGCGTCTTGCCGGTTTTGAAGTCTATGCAATAGACCATCCAGCGATGGTCGTCTTTGGGCGCGGGCCGTTCGCCGCCAAAATACAAGCCCTTCTTGACGGCTTCCTGCGGCCCGGTACTCACAACCGAAGTCAGAAAAATCTTGCCGCCCCAGACAATCGGCGATGACCAACCGGTGCCGGGCACATCCGTCTTCCAAACGACATTTTCAGTCGTACTCCACTTGTCGGGCAGGCTGGCTTCGTCTTTGGCATCGGCGACGCCAGTGGATTGCGGGCCGCGAAATTGGGGCCAACGGTCAGAGGCCGAAACGGCGAATAGCGACGAGATGCAAAAAGCGAGAATTAAGCAACAGCGCAATAGCATAGGGTTATCCTCAGTTCTGGGTAGCGTTTTGTCCGAATTGCAGTGAACAGTGGCGGTGATTATACTCCGCCCATCGCTAAAACTTTTAGTCCATTCACCTGCCAGCGAGAGACCGAATTTGGTTGGCTCGCAAGCGGAACGCAAGCTATGAAAACTTATACGGCCATCATCGAGAAATGCTCCGACACCGGGTTGTATGTCGGCTATATCCCCGGCTTCCCAGGCGCGCACTCACAAGGCGAAACCCTTGATGAACTCAATCTGAATCTGCGCGAAGTGGTCGAGATGTTGCTGGAAGACGGTGAACCACAACTGGCAACCGAGTTCATCGGCACACAAAATTTGCTAGTGGCCTAACCAGATGAGCAATACGCCTGTTTTGAAACCAGCGGAAGTTACGGCCATTTTAGGCAGGCTGGGCTTTATCTAAGTGCGGCAACGCGGTTCTCACAAACAATTCCGCAGTGCCCTTTCATAAAGGCCGCGACATCTCGCCAGCGCTGTTGCGCCAGATCACCAGAGACATCGGCTTGACGCTCGAAGAGTTTCTGGCCCTCCGCTAATCAGCAAGTCACCGCAATCGCCTCCACCGGACACGCCTCCAATGCTTCCCGACACTGCGCCTCTTCGCGCGCAATCTCAGGTTGGTGGGCAACGTAGGAATGCCCTTGCGCCGTCTCGCGTACAAAGTTGGCAGGCGCGATTTGACGGCACAGATCGCAATCAATGCATTCGGTGTTGACGGAATAGCGGCCCGGTGCGTTCTCAACGAATTTGGCGGGTACCGGAGCAAGTTGTAACGCAGGTTGAGCCATAAAGAACTATTGCAGCACCGGCAACGCGCGTCGCCCCAATTCAACCGCCGCCGCCACGTAGGCATTCTCCGGTTTGTGCTCGTGCGCGTGATAACTCGACCGCACCAGCGGGCCGGATTCGACGTATTTGAAGCCCATCGCCAAGCCCAGCCGTTTGAATTCGGCAAACTCAGCGGGATGATAAAACTTTTCGACCTTCAAGCGTTGCGGCGCGGGTTGCAGGTATTGGCCGATGGTCAGGATGTCGCAATCCACCGCGCGCAAATCGCGCATCGTTTCGATGATCTCTGCGGTCGTTTCGCCCAGGCCCGCCATGATGCCGGATTTGGTGAGCATGCCGCGTTGCTCGGCGTCGCGGCGTGCGGCGGCGCGGCGCAATAACTTCATCGTCCATTCGTGGTATTTGGCGTGCGGGCGGACACGTTTGTAAAGATGCGGGACGGTTTCGGTGTTGTGGTTCAGCACGTCCGGCTGGGCGTCGAGCACAAGGTCGAGCGCCGCGTCATTGCCCTCGAAGTCGGGAATCAGCACTTCGATTTTGCATTGCGGATTGACCGCGCGAACGGCGCGAATCGTGGCGACCCAGTGTTCGGCGCCGCCATCAGCTTTGTCATCGCGATTGACGCCGGTGATGACGGCGTGTTGCAGGTTGAGCGTCTTGACAGCCTCGGCCACATGCTGCGGTTCATTCACATCCAGCGGTTTGGGTTCGCCTTTGCTGACCGCGCAAAAACCGCAGCGCCGCGTGCAGGTGTCGCCCGCGATCATGAAAGTCGCTGTGCGATTCGACCAGCATTCATAGATGTTGGGACAGCGCGCTTCCTGGCAGACGGTGTTCAGGTTGAGGCTGTTCATCAGGCGATTGACCGTTTGATAGTCTTCGCCCATTTGCAACCGAATTTTCAGCCATTCCGGTTTGGGAACTCGTTGTTTGGGTAATGCCATAATGAAATTATCGCCCACGAAGCCACACGAAGAAAACACGAAGAAAACACGAAGACAGGGCGTTTGCCACAGAGACACAGAGAGAAGACAAGCATTGATTTTGTTTTTTTAGGTTCGCTGTCCCTCTGTGCCTCTGTGGCAAGTTTCTGCCTTTCTTCGTGCTCTTTGTATGGCTTCGTGGGAAAGGCTCAAGGCTGCGCCGTTTTCAGCACCAGATTCTCGATGAAAAATTCCATCATCCGTTCAGTGTTGATGCCGGAGTGCCCGCGATCAGGGCCGACCTGCACGTCGAAGCTCTTGCCCGCGCGTTGCAGCGCCGCGATCAGTTGCATCGAATTGTTCGGATGCACGTTGTTGTCTGCTGTGCCGTAATACAGCATCAAGCGGCCTTTCAACTTGTCGGCGTAATTCATCGCGCTGCCCGCTTCGTAACCTTCTTTGTTCTCCTGCGGAATCCACATGTAACGCTCGGTATAAATCGAGTCGTAGTGATTCCAGGCGGTCACTGGTGAAGAAGCAGACGCCGCCGCGAAGACATCAGGATGCCGCAAGATCGCCATCGCCGAAGCATAGCCACCATACGACGTGCCGAAGATGCCGACGCGATTGCGATCAACATAGGCACGTTCGGCCAGCGCCTTGACACCCGCCGCTTGATCGTCAATCTCGACTGTGCCGAGTTTGCCGTAGATCGAATCGAGGAAACGTTTGCCACGTCCGGCGGCGCTGCGCGAATCGAGCCGCGCAATCAGGAAGCCGTACTCAACCATCGGCATGGGCGGCGCAAAGTTCTCATTCGCGCCGTTGGTCGCGGGGCCGGCGTAAACACTGACCAACAGCGGGTACTTTTTGCTCGGATCGAAATTCGACGGGAAGCTCAGGATGCCGTAGAGATCGGTCACGCCATCCGCCGCTTTGAATTTGAAGACTTCGTTTTTCTTCAAGCCAAGCTGATTGAATTTGCTCAGATCGCTCTGCCCCAGATCTTCGATGACTTTGCCCTCCGCATCCAGCAGACGCGTGACCGGCGGGATGGCGTGCGTTTGCGCGACGTCTACGAAATGTTGGCCGTCGGGCGCGATGCTCACTGTGTGATTGAGCGACGGGTCGGTCAGCCGTTTGTCGCCTTTGCCGTCCAAGCCGACACGATGCAATTGCAGCTTGTTCGGATTGTCGCCGCTGCGCGCGGTGTAAAAGAGCGCGTTGTTGGCTTCGTCCAGCAACGCGCTGCGCGCGGTTTCAAATTGATGGTTGGTCAGCGTGGCGAGCAGCTTGCCGCCGAGGTCGTACAGATAATAGTTCTTCCAGCCTGTGCGTTCCGATTCCCAAATGAAGCGTTTACCGTCTTTCAGGAAACGATGTTCGGGGTGATTTTCGACCCAACTGGCGGGCCATTCTTCGCGCACGATCACGCGGCACCTGCCCGTCGTTGGATTGGCGGCGGTGAATTCGAGAATGTTCTGGCGGCGATTGGTGCGGTTAAACAGCAACTCGCTGCCATCGGGCGACCATTCAATGGCGTAAACATAATGACCAACCACGCCATTCTCAAAGGGCTTGCCATCACGCACGTCCACCTCCACGGTTTTCTTGGACGCGATGTCATACACATAAAGCGCGACAATCGGGTTGGCGACGCCGGCTTTGGGATACGCCTCGATGTCCATCTTGCTTTGCAGCTTGGTTTGATCGAGTTGCAAGAAGTAATCGGGCACGGTGCTCTCGTCGAAACGATAAAACGCCAGCTTCGTGCCGTCCGGCGACCACCACATGGCGGTGTTCTGGTTCAGCTCTTCGCCGTAGACCCAACTGGCCGAGCCGAATTTGATCCGCTTCTGCGCATTGCCTTCGGTCGTGATCGCCTGCTCATTCGCGCCATCCTTCGCGCCATCTGGCGCGCTCAGCCACAGATTGTTATTGCGGTAAAACGCCTTGAGCTTGCCATCAGGTGAATTGGCCGCATCGAATTGGCGGCCACGCTCCGGGCCACCTGCGCCAAACCTGCCCCGGCCTTGTGGGCCGTCGTTGGTCGCGGGGCCAGTCGCTTCAGAAACCTGCTTCGTTGCGATGTCGTAGCGCAGCGCCTTGCCATCCTTGCGGTATTCCAGCGCCTTGCCGCCGTCTTTCCAGGTCGCTTGCACCGCGCCGGATTTGACTGAGCCGGGAATCTCGCGGCTCATCTTCTGGTACTGCTCGTAACCCGGCATCATTTTGAGCCGGTCTTGTGCAATCGCGGCCAGCGGAAGCAGCCCCAGCAAAAGCGCCAGGGCTAAGCGCCGGTTCAATTCAAGTTTGTTTTTCATCGTGCAGGTCTCCTTGGAATTATCCGTTAATGCAACTTGACTGCGGCCACATCCACGGGCGCGACAAGCTCATTTCCAGCGTCGTTAAACTCGCCTTCCCAACGCGCCACCACCGCCGTTGCCAGGCAATTGCCGACCACATTCGTCGCCGTGCGCGCCATGTCCATAAATTCGTCTACGCCCAAGATCAACGCGATGCCTTCGAGCGGCAGGCCGAATTGCGCGAGAGTCCCGGCCAGCACGACCAGCGAGGCGCGCGGGACGGCGGCGATGCCTTTGGTCGAGAGCATCAGCGTCAGCAACATTGTGATTTGCTGGCCGACCGAAAGATGTATGTTGGCCGCCTGCGCGACGAACATCGCGGCCAGCGAGAGGTACAACGTCGAGCCATCCAGGTTAAAGCTATAGCCCAACGGCAAAATGAAACTCACGATGCGGCGCGGCACGCCCAGGCGTTCCATGTTTTCGAGCGCCTTGGGGAACGCCGATTCGCTCGAAGTTGTCACAAACGCCAGCGTCGCCGGTTCTTCGACCAGTTGAAAGAAACGCTTGAAGGGCAGGCGAATCATAAAGGCGACCGGCACCAGCACCAGCAGGATGAAGGCGGCCAGCGCGCCATAGAGCGTGAGGATCAGCTTGGCGAGATTCCACAAAACCCACAAGCCTTTGCCGCCAACCGTGACCGCGATGGCGGCGCCGACCCCCCACGGCGCGAATTTCATCACGTAATTGGTGAACTTGAACATCGTCTCAGAGAGCGATTCGCAAAATTGCAGCATCGGCCTGCCCTTTTCGCCGATGCCCGCCAACGCCACCGCAAAAATCAGGCTGAAGACGACGATTTGCAGCACGTCGTTGTCGGCCATAGATTTAATCAGGCTGGTCGGAAAGATATTCACGAGGTGGTTTTGCGGCGTCATCTTGCTGGCATTCGCGGCGATTTCTTTGGCTTCGGCGCTTTGTTCGCTGGGCAGATTGATGCCCTTCCCGGGTTTGGTGAGGTTGACCGCAATGAGACCGATGACCAGCGCCAGCAACGTCGCGCAGGTAAAATAAATCATCGCTTTCACGCCGATGCGTCCAACCTTGCGCATGTCGCCCGCGCCCGCGATGCCCACGACCAATGTCGAGAAAATCAGCGGCGCGATCAGCATTTTGATCAAGCTCAGAAAGATGCGACTCAAAACGCGCACCCATTGAATCAGGTTGTCTTTGCTCTTGTGGGCTTCTTCAAGCTCTTTGGCCGAAGCCAGCACCTGCTCTTTGACTGACGTGGGCAGGCTGGCTTTATTGACCTTTTCGACTAACTCAGTGGCCTTCGCGGGTGTGTCGGCGCGATTGACCGCCACCAATAAATCCGCTTTGGTTTGTGGCTCGGCGTCGAGACGGCTGACCGCTTCGGCCATCTGTTGCTGCAAGGCAGGGGCGCGATCAGAACGATGAATCAGGTAGCCGATGACAATGCCAATGACGAGTCCGATGAAAATCTGTTGGGTGAGCGAGAGTTTACGCATAGCTTTTGTCGTGCGATCAGTTGCGTGAAATGCCCGCAACGAACATAGAGCGGTTGAATACTTCGCCGAAATGCGTGGTGACGCTGGCGGCGACTTCCTGTAATGCGAACTGCTTGCCGGTGAGTTGTTGGAGTGATGTCACGCCGTGTCCGCCATCAGCCCCATGTGATTTGATCCCGCACGGCACGATCAATTGAAAGTAGCTTAAATCTGTCGTCACGTTGAAGGCGAAGCCGTGCAGCGTGACCCAACGCGAAATGCGAATGCCAATGGCCGCGAGCTTTTCCTTGCCGACCCAAACGCCGACGAATGCGCCGCCGCGCGGTTCCGCTGCTACGCCAAAATCACGCGCGGTTCTGACCAGGACTTCTTGCAGGTCTTGCACGTAACGCCGCACATCCTGCCGGTCGGGCGCGAGGTTCATGATCGGATAGCCGACCAACTGACCGGGGCCGTGATAAGTCACATCGCCGCCGCGCCCGGTTTCAAAGAGTTCGACGCCGAACCGTTGCCGCGTGGCTTCATCAGCCAGCACATTCGCTTTGTTGGCTCCGCGTCCGAGTGTGATGACGGGTGGATGTTCGACCAGTAAAAGCGTGTCGGGCGCCTCGTCGCGTTTGCGCGCCTCGTGCAAGGTTTGCTGCAACGCCAAAGCTTCGGTGTAACTCACTCGCCCTAGATAACGCGCTTCACAACTTCGCATTGAAACCAGCATACAGTACGGGGAGCGTGAGCGACCTGCGCCTTCACGTTAAGCGACCAGGTTTCCCTTCAATACTTCAAATGCCAAGGCTCAGGTCGCTCACGCTCCCCGTACTGTGTATCACCGCTGCGCAGCTTACAGCAACGCCGAGAAATCAGTCGTCTCAATGGTCTTCTTGATGTGCGCGAGGAACTGATCGCCCACCGCGCCATCAATGATGCGATGATCGAACGACAGGCTCAGCACGCCGATGTGCCGAATCGCCAGCGCCTCGCCATCCGGGGTTTCGACCACCCACGGTTTCTTGTGAATGCCGCCCAAGCCCAGAATCGCCACCTGCGGCTGATTGATGATCGGCGTCGCCGTGTAGCCGCCATACAAACCGAAGTTGGTGATCGAGAACGTCCCGCCGCTGATCTCGTCAGGTTTGAGTTGTTTGGCGCGGGCGCGATTGGCCAGGTCTTGCGAGGCGCGCGCCAGGCCTGTGATGCTCAGCATGTCGGCGTTCTTGATGACCGGCACGATCAGGCCCCAATCCAACGCGACGGCGATGCCGATATTGAAATCATGTTTGTACGCGATGCTGTCGCCATCCACCGAAGCGTTGATGATGGGCAGCGCCTTGAGCGCGTCCAGCGTCGCCTTGATGACGAACGGCAGGAAGGTGAGCTTGGTGCCGTTTTGCGCCTCGAATTGCTTTTTGACGCGCTCGCGCAAGCGCGCAATGTTCGTGAAGTCGGCCTCGAAGAACGTCGTCACATGCGCCGAGGTACGGCGGCTCGTGAGCATGTTCTCGGCGATACGCTTGCGCATATTGCTCATCGGCTCGACCGTCACGCGGTCACCCGTTGCGAACGCGGGCACGGAAGGCGCGGCCACAGGCGCAGGCGGCGGAGCCATTGGCGCAGGTGCCGTGGGTGTGGGCGCGGCTGCGACCGGCGCGGCGACCGGCGCGGCGGCTGTTTTACCAGCCGCGATGAAATTCAAAATGTCATCTTTGGTCACCCGTCCGCCCTGGCCAGTGCCCGTTATTTGCCCCAGGTTCACGCCGTGTTCGCGCGCGATGTTACGCACCAACGGGGACGAGCGAACTTTGCCGTGTTCTTCCGCCGAAGCTGAAACTGGCGCAGCAGCAGGCGGTGCGGCAGGTGGCGCAGCCGGCGTCGCTGGTGCTGCTGGTATAGCAGGTGGGGCAAGAGGTTTAGCGTCAGGTTCCGCACCGCCAATTAGCGGCTCTTCGCGGGCTGGGCCAACCTCGGACTTGCCGGGCACTACGGGCGCAGCCGCTGCCGGTTCTGCCTGCGGCGCTTCTGCCGGAGCCGCGCCAGCTTCCCCGATACGCGCCAGGACGGCATTCACCGCCACGGTCTCACCTTCCTGATGCAGAATTTCGGTAATCACACCGGCGGCGGGCGAAGGGACTTCGGTGTCCACCTTGTCGGTCGAAACTTCGAGCAACGGTTCATCGCGCCCGATGGTATCGCCGACTTTCTTCAACCATTTGACGATTGTTCCCTCAGCAATGGATTCGCCCATCTGGGGCATTACGACATCTGTTGGCATTCGCTTTTCCTCTTTCGCTTATTCGCTTATAGCGATTTGCAGTTGGGTGCGACCTGGGCAACGTGTTGGGTAAGCGTAGGGCAGGTTCTCAACCTGCCCGGCCACCGCCAGCGTAGGGCAGGTTGAGAACCTGCCCTACGCCTTGTCAGGTCGCATACAAGTGCAAATCGTTATAATTGCATTCCCCCGCGGATGTTCACAATAACGAGAAGACCTTGATCTCGCGCGTGCGAAACATCGGCTTGGTCGGTTTTTCAAAGGTATAAAATTCAGCCGCCGAAACGACGACGGCAGCAGCGATATGACAGGCGTCCACACTCGCAATGCCATAGTTCCCAGCCTGTCGCTGCGCTTCTTGCAAAATTAAGTTCAGGTTATCGGAGATGAAAAGGCACCGATTAAAGTATTGACGGAAGACTTGCTCCTTCACCTTCTTGCCATAGTGAATTGCAAGTGAGAGCGTTTCGAGCGTGGTGAACGGGCTGTAAATGAAAGCTCTTCGCCGATCATCCAACAAATCAAGCACCTTTTCTTTGCGGCGCGGCTCTGCATCGGCAAGCGCAATCAGGCAATTTGTATCCAGATAAGTTACCAGCGCCATTATGCTCGCCGCCCCAATTGCTCCTGAATTTGCTCAATCGTCAGATATGGCTCACCGCTCTCCAGCCGTGCCAACAAAAAGGGCGCTAACGCTTTCATCATCGGCGTGGTCTGGGGATCACTCAGAGCGGCCAACAAGCGCGCCTCAAGCTCCGACTCATCTTTTGTTTTCGCCCGCTTTCTTTTCCCTGGTGGCCGACCGTTTTGGCGAATCGCTTTCGCCGCTTTACCCGCTTTCGCTGTTTTGACTGCCATAACCACTACCTCCAAACATTGATTCCGGCTGGCGCACAGCAGGCGCGCCAGCTACGAACAATGTTAGCACTAAATGCTCGTCGCCATCCCATGCACTGCCTCCGCCGCTTCCATCACCGCTTCGCTCAGCGTCGGATGCGCGTGCATGATGTGGCCGAACTCTTCGGCGGTCGCTTCCAGGCCCATCGCCACGCAGGCTTCGGCCAGCAGGTCGGTCGCGTGTGGGCCAATCATGTGCACGCCCAGCACTTCATCATACTTGGCGTCGGCGATCACTTTGATGAAGCCTTCGGTCTCGCCCAGGATCATTGCTTTGCCCAGCGCCGAGAAGGGGAATTTGCCGATCTTGATTTCATGGCCTGCGGCCTTCGCCTTCGCTTCGGTCAAGCCGACGCTGCCGATTTCGGGTTCGCAGTAGGTGCAATTCGGCACCAGGTTGTAGTTGATTGGACGCGGGTTGCGTCCGGCAATATGTTCTGCGGCCAGGCAGCCTTCTTTGGAGGCGACGTGCGCCAGCCAGGGCGTAGGCACTACGTCACCGATGGCGTAAACATTCGGCTCGGCGGTGCGCATGTATTCGTCCACCTTGATGTAGCCGCGCTCGACTTCGCACTTGGTATTTTCCAGGCCTAGACCATCGGTGACGGGACGGCGGCCAATCGCGACGAGCAATGTTTCTGCCGTGATCGAACCGGCTTTGCCTTTGCTGTCGGTGTAATTGATCGTCACGTCATCGGCGTTGACCGTGCAGCTTTCAAACTTGGTGCTGACCATTGTGTTGATCTTGCGTTTGCGGAAGGCGCGCTGCAATTCCTTCGAGGTCTCTTCGTCTTCAATCGGGACAAGCCGGTCGAGCATTTCGATGACGGTGACTTCGCTGCCAAAGCGGTTGAAGACCGAGGCGAATTCGACGCCGACTGCGCCTGCGCCCAGCACGACCATGCTTTTTGGCACGTGCTGAAAGTCGAGCAATTCATCGCTGGTCACGATGCGCGGATTCTGAATCGTCAGACCCGGCAGCAGGCGCACGGCGGAACCGGTGGCGATGATGACGTTCTTGGTTGGCACGTCCGTGACTTTCCCGGCGTCGTCGGTGACGGTGACGCGGCCTTTGCCTTCCAGCTTGCCCTGCCCTTTGAAGACGGTGATTTTGTTCTTCTTCATCAGGAAGCCGACGCCGTTGGAAAGTTTGCTAACGATGGCGTTCTTGCGCTTGATGACGGCGGGGAAATTGAGCGTTGCGCCGGTGACTTCGACGCCGAATTCCGCCGGGTCCTTGATGAGTTCGTAAACGTGCGCCGAATGCAGCAACTCTTTGGTGGGGATGCAGCCGCGCAACAGGCAGGTGCCGCCCAGGTCTTTATCGCGTTCGATGATGGCGGTTTTCAAACCGACTTGCGCGGCGCGGATGGCGGCGACATAGCCGCCCGGCCCCGCGCCAATCACTGTGACATCAAATTGCTCTGCCATTCTGCTCCTTCTCTAAAAATAGGCTTCTAAAAACCAGTGCGCGGCGACCACGGCACACCAAGGCCCAGACAAGCGCGGCGTCTGCGGTGCGCGGCTCTGCTTGTCGGCGCTGTGACGGTGATTTGCTTGCACGGTTGACCAATTCAATAAATGCAAAAACGATGACTGCTGGAATAAGGCCGGGATAATAAGCGGCGGTTAGTGTTTTTGCAAAAGGGCGGCGGGGTTGGCTAAACCAGCCGCAGGCCGCGCAACATCGCTTCAAACCATCGGCAGATGGCGAATCGGCAAATGCTGCGCCGTTAGTTCCAGGCGGGCCTGTTGCACCAATTTCAAGGCCTCATCGGCGGTTTCGCCCAACGCGGTCAAGTGCCCCATTTTGCGTCCGGGCTTCGGCCCGACTTTGCCATACAGATGCAGTTTGACATCGGGCATGGCGCAGGCGGCCGCCCAATCCGGCTCGCCCAACTGCCACAAATCGCCCAGCAGATTCGCCATCGCGGCCGGTTTCAGCAGCGTGGTCGAACCGAGCGGCAACCCGCACACCGCGCGCAGTTGCTGTTCAAACTGGCTGGTCACGCTGGCGTCAAAGGTGAAATGGCCGGAATTGTGCGGGCGCGGGGCCAATTCGTTGATGAGCAACTTGCCGGACTTGGTGAGGAAAAACTCGACGCACAGCACGCCCACGACATCCAGCTTTTCCAACACGGCGCGCGTAATCTCGAGGGCTTCGTCCGCGACCGCTGGCGACACGCGCGCGGGCGCAATCGCAACATCCAGAATATGGCGGTGGTGCTCATTTTCGACCACGCCCCAATGCGCAAAGCTGCCATCGTTGCCACGCGCCGCCACGACCGAAAGCTCCACGGCAAAATCCACCAGCGCTTCCAAAATCAATTCCTGCCGCCCCGCCTTGGCCCAAACTGTGGCGGCTTCTGAAACCGAACCGAGTTTGACCTGTCCTTTGCCGTCATAACCGAACCCCGCGGTTTTGAGCACCGCCGGACAGCCGAATTCGCGCAAGCCGGTTTGCAAATCCACCAGCGAGGCAATCATCTTGAAAGGCGTCAGGGGAAACCCGTGGCGGCGCAAAAAGGTCTTTTCGCGCAACCGGTGCTGCGCGATGTGCAGCACTCCTCCGCCAGGCCGCACCGGTACGATTTCCGCCGCGGCAGCCACCGTCGCGGAAGGCACATTTTCGAATTCAAAAGTGATGACATTAACGCGGCTGGCGAATTTGCGCACTGCGTCCAAATCTTCATACGGCGCGGTCACCTCGACATCGGCGACCTGGCCTGTTGGGGTGTCGGTATCGGGCGAAAAGGTATGCACGCGGTAGCCCATGCGGCGCGCCGCAATGGCGAACATACGCCCTAGTTGGCCGCTGCCAAGCACGCCGATGGTGGCGCCCGGAATGATCACCTCAGCCTTGGTTTTCACGTTGCAATGCCGCCTTTGTCTTGAGTAATTGAGGTGGCGCATTGTGGGCGATGCCCGCTGTCAAAGGCAAGGGGAGCCAGCGCCGTGAATTTGCGCCAACCCGGCCCTTACGTTTAGATAGGCGCTATGCATGACATCCCGCTTTTCAACCGCCGGACGCAAACCCTCGAAACCGAAACCGTGTTTGAACAAGGCTTGATGGAATTCCTGTTTGGCACCCGCACAGGATTTTGGCTGGCCGAAAGGGTGCTGAAACACCGTTGGCCGACGGCGCTCTATGCCCATTGGCAGCACAGCACCTTCACCAAAGCGAAGATCAAACGATTTGTCGAACAATACGGCATCAACACCGCCGAAATGGAACGCCCGCTCGACTCGTTCACTTCCTTCAACGACTTTTTCATTCGCAAGCTCAAGGCCGACGCGCGCCCGATTGATCAAACCCCGGCGCACCTGATTTCACCCGCCGATGCACGATTGCTGGCTTATGAAATCAAGCGCGACACCGTGTTGCCGGTCAAAGGCCGCGCCTTCACCCTCAACGAACTGCTGCGTTCAACCCTTGCCGCCGATTACCTGGATGGCCTGTGCCTGATCTTTCGCCTGGCCCCGGTGGACTATCACCGCTTCGCCTATATTGATGATGGCGAACAGTCGCCGGTCACGGTCATCAAGGGTTTTTACCGCAGCGTCAATCCGCTGGCGATCTGGCGGCAGTTGCCCGTCTTCAGCGAAAACCAGCGCGAAGCCTGTGTCTTGCACACCCACAATTTCGGCGACGTCATTCACGTGGATGTCGGCGCGACCGGCGTGGGCCGCATCGTGCAACACCAACGCCAGGGCGGCCCCTGTCAGCGCGGACAGGAAAAAGGCTATTTTGAATTCGGCGGCTCGACCTCCATCCTGCTCTTCAAACCCGGCCTCGTGAAGCTGGACGGCGACATCGCAACTTATTCGGCCAAAGGGATCGAAACCTTGGTGCGTTATGGGGAAAAAATTGGCAGCCGGGCGACAGCGAAGAATTAAATCGGGTTTCGCTTCGGTGTAGGTCAAAAACCGTGTAGCGGGGCGGTACCGCGCGCGTCAGCAAGCGGAGACTTTGCCGCTGCACCAGTCCGCCGTACTTGACGCGCCGCTTGCTGACGCGCGCGGTACTGCCCCGGTGCGGCGCGCCCTGCCGTACACGCAAAAGAAAACCGATCTAATTACGCCCACGCCGCAAATGAGCGCCGTTTCCAAGTTTCTGGAGCCAGTGCTCGGCTCTGGCTCTAATTCTGCCTCAGCCGGAGTGGCTGCCGGACTTAGCACTTGAACAATCTGCTCGCCCTGTCTACTATGGGCAAACTTTCGCAGGCGTCGCTGCATGACGTGCCGTGCGAGACCAAAACGAGTTGCAAAATCACGTTGCCGCCCGCAAGCCGGGTGGCAGGCCCAAACAAGGGCATTAGTTGAAGGGAGCAAGTAGTGAAATACGGATGGCTCAAGATTGCTGGTTTGGGATTGGCTTTGACGGTCAGTTTCGCGTTGCTGGGTTGGCCTGGCAACACGCAAGCCCAGAACATCAAAGTTGGCGGCAATAATGGCCAATACCTCATCACCCGCGAAAAACTTTCGGCGGATTACGAAAAGGCGATGGAAGTCATCCGCGCCAATTACGTCGAACCCCGCGAATATGACGACCTGACCAAATACGCCATTCAGGGCATGCTGCACGTCCTCGATCCGCATTCGGATTACATGGACGCCAAAGCCTTCCGCGAATTCAACGACAAACAGCACAGCCGCTATTTCGGCATCGGGGCCTACATTAGCACCCGGCTGCGTTCGACCTATATTACCGAACCTTTCAACGGTTCCCCGGCGTACCGGGCTGGCCTGCATTACGGCGACCAGATCATCAACGTGGATGGCAAAGACACAGCCAACTGGGATTCGACCAAGACGCGCGAATTGTTATTGGGCGAACGTGGCACCAAGGTGCGCGTGACCATCAAACGGCCCGGAGTTGAAGCACCGCAAACCTTCGACATCACGCGCGACCAGATCGCGCTGCCTTCGATTCCCAGCTACTACCTGATCAAGCCGAATATCGGCTACATCGGGCTGACCAAGAATTTCCAATCCACGACCTCGATGGAGATGGCCAACGCCATCGCCGAATTGCGCGAGCAGGGCGCCACGCAATTCATCCTCGACTTGCGCGGCAACGGCGGCGGCTATCTGGAACAAGGCATTCTGGTCGCTGACAAACTGCTGCAACGCGGCCAGACCATCGTCTCGGTGCGCGGACGCAATAAAGCCAATGATCAATCGGCCTTTGCCGAAACCGGCGCGAGCGAAAACTTCCCGCTGGTGGTGTTGATCAACGGCAACACAGCTTCGGCCTCTGAAATCGTGGCGGGGGCGGTGCAGGATCACGACCGGGGCTTGATCGTGGGCGAAACCAGTTTTGGCAAGGGGCTGGTGCAACGCATCTTCCCGACGATGAACGGCGGCGGCTTGATCTTGACCATCGCGCATTACTACACGCCCAGCGGACGTCTGATTCAGCGCGATTATTCGAATGGTTCGCTGTTCGATTATTACGCCAAGCGCAACGCGAATGGCAAAGTCGAAGCCGGGCCGAAAGCCGAGTTGAAACAAACTGACACAGGCCGTCAGGTCTATGGCGGCGGCGGCATCGAACCGGATGTCAAAGTCGAATTCACCGACATCCTGACGCCCGCGCAACAAAAACTCTTCACGGGTTCGTGGCTCTTTGTCGCGCAACTCATCAACGGGCAAATCCCTGGCGTCAATCAGTACAAACTCGGCGGCATGGATTTCAGCAGCAAGCTCAAAGGCAGTGAATATCTGGTCAACGATGAAGTGCTCAAAGCCTGGAGCGAATACATGAACAAGTTCGCCAAAGAGCATTCCGACTTCGCCATCAAGCCCGCCGAAATCGAAGACAACAAGATTTGGGCGCGCAAGTTCGTGCGCGAAGAAGTGCTCAATGCCGCCTATGGCCAGGATCGCGCCAAGCAGGTCATTTCCGATTTGGACTTGCAACTGCAACGTGCCATCCAGGAGATGCCCAACGCCTCCGCGCTCTATGACAAGGCGCGCACCAAATCGAACGCGATGAACCGGCGCTAACGCGGAGCAAACAATCAACGCAGACCAAGGCGGTTGGAAAGTTCCAGCCGCCTTTTCTTTCGTAGGAACCAGTGATGCAGATCGTAGACACACATCAACACCTTTGGGATTTGGATTTATTCAAGTATTCCTGGACGGCGAGTCAGCCGGTGCTCAATCGCAGCTTTCGTCTAGCCGATTACTACGCGGCCACAGGGGGCTTCGACGTCGTCAAGACGGTGCACCTGGAATGCGACGTGGATGAGCCGGATATGCTGGGTGAGACGCAACATATCCTGCGCCTGTCCGAACAGCCCGACAACCCGCTGGCCGGCGTCATCGCCTGTTGCCGCCCGGAACACGAAGATTTCAAAGACTACCTCGCACTAATTGCCGGGCATCCCAATCTCAAAGGCCTGCGCCGCATCCTGCACGTCGTGCCCGACGAGGTTTCGCTGACGCCCTGTTTCGTGCCCAATCTGCGCCTGCTCGAAGCGCACCATCTGTCGTTTGATATTTGCGTGTTGGCGCGTCAACTGCCGCTGGCAATTCGGCTGGTCAAAGAATGTCCCGGCGTGTCCTTCATCCTCGACCACATCGGCAACCCGAGCATTGCCGAAAACGACCTGGCGCAATGGCGCACCGACTTGGCTGAACTCGCTGGCTACCCCAACGTCGTTTGCAAAGTCTCCGGCGCGATCACCAACGCCAGCCCCGACTGGACGGCGGAAGAGTTGCGCCCGGCTATCGAAAGCGTCATCAATTGTTTTGGTTGGGATCGTGTGATGTTCGGTAGCGACTGGCCGGTCTGCACGCTCAAGGGAACCTGGAAACAGTGGGCCGATGCATTACTGGATTTGACGAAAGACGCAGGCGAAGAACAGCGGCAGAAACTTTTCAAAACGAATGCCGAGCGAATTTATAGGATTTAGACCTCAGACCTCAGACTTCAGACCTCAGACCTCAGACCTTTTATCCGTCAAAAATCAGTGATGCTCAAAAGTATTGAGTTAGAAATGACCTGCATCAGGTCTGAGGTCTGAGGTCTGAAGTCTGAGCCTCACTGGCATTCCACCGCGCCCTCTTTCAACAAACTCGTAAACCACACGCCCGGCGCATAGCCTTTTTCGGTCAACGTCGGTTGACGACCGTCGTAATCCGTCCCCGAAATCGAAAAACGATAGCGGAGGCGCGCCTCGCCTTTCACTTCACGGTCAAAGCGCTCGCGCATGTCGCCCTGCGAGAAGGCGCGCGTTTGCAAGCAGTATTTCTTCTGCTGTTCGTTATAGACCACATAATTCGGGACTAAATCCACGGTGAATTCATAAGGCTGATCGCGTTTGTAAATGGTGCGCCCAGCATAGAGCACCTGCTGCGGTTGCGTGATGCCTTCGGGTTGCGGCGCGACCGTGCTGCGGATCAAGCGCATGCTCAGCGCTCCCGTATAACCGTTGCCGATGCGTTCGGGGTACAGATTCGGCAGCGGCGCATAATAGCCATCCACCGGAAAGCGCACGGTATAGCGCAAACGCATACCCACCGGGTTGCCGCTTTCCGTCAACAGCAGTTCGTCGGTATAACTCACGATCTGGGCGCGAATGATGCGGTAATCCCCTTCAGTCATGCGTTCCGGCGCTTCCGCCACAGCAACGCCGACGGGCGTGGTCGTGGGTGAGGCGGCTTCGGGCGTAGCGCTGGCCGTGACGGTGGGCACGATCAATTGCGGATAGATGCGTTGAAAGCTGGCGCCGCTCTGTTCGCGTCCGCGCACCATCACGCGGCAAGGTTGCGCCGGGACTTCGATCAGCACGAAGAAGTTGGTGGGGTTGGAAAAATCTCCCTGGCGAAAGCGCAAGGGGCCGATGATTTCATTCTGTTCGTTGACCAGCATGAAATTCACCAGTTCCAGATTGGCGCCCGAAACATAAACGTTCGCCTGCAAGCGGCTGCCGCGCGCGGCCTGCACTTTTTCGAGCGGTTGCAATTGCCGCCCCACGACATTCATACAACAGGCATAGATTTCGCTCTGTGAAATGACGTTCAGGCTATAGAACCCCGTCCCGGTGAGCCGCACTTTCCACAAACCCGGACGCGGATCCCAAATGGCCACCGAACGCTTGCCATTAGCTTCGCTGCTGCTGACGTTGCCGCCATTCAACTGCGCCGGTTTGCCAAGGGGCGAGATGATTTCCCATTTGATTTCGCCCTGGGTCTGGACGTTGAAAAAGAGCCGCAACACGCTCGGTTCAATCGGCGCGCTGATTTCGCGCGTCTCGCCATTGAGCGTCGCCGAGGCGATGACCACATATTGTCCGTTGGGGTCTTCCTGCGCCGCAATTGATTGAAACCCGGCGAGCAGGGTGGCCGTAATGAGTAGCGATCTCCAAACTGCTGTTGCAAACATACCGCGTACATCCGAATTATGAAGCTGTGAATTGAGCCGATAGACTAGCGCAACTGGCGCACATGCGCCAATGCAATGGTCGGCTCAGTTCCCCTCGTAGCACTGCGTCTCACAGCCAGCGGCAAGCCTGGCTCGCGCGCCTGACCCGCAACCAAAACCGTGTATTTCCATCCAGGAGAAACTTCGGAGGCATCTATGAAATTGTTTGCGCTGCTGATGGTGTTCTCACTGTCACTTTTTACCGTTCCACAAGCGCCCACCGTGGCGGAAAAGAATGCGCCGTCCAAGATCACGATTGCGACCAAAGAAGAGCCGGGCGAGCGGTTGACCGTGTCTGGCGTGATATTTGGCGCGGACGGCAAAACACCGCTAGCGAATGCCTCGGTGTATGTCTATCACACCGATGTCAACGGGCATTACACGCCCGGCCCCAAAGACGACAACCGCAATCCGCGTTTGCGCGGCTACATGCGCACCGACGCGCAAGGCCGTTACGAATACAGCACGATCAAACCCGCGCCCTATCCGGGCAATGGCCCACCCGCGCATATTCATTACCACGTCAACGCGCCGGGCTATCAGGAGCGCGTCTTCGAGATCGTGTTTGAAGGCGATCCGAAGATCAGCGCCGACATCCGCACCAGGGCCGCGCAGGAAGACAGCGCGTTTTCCATCCGCCCCTTGGCACGTGAAGCACAAGGCGGCTGGCGTTGCACACAAAACGTCACGCTGCGGAAGTAAGCCAATCAGCAGCAATGAAGGAGCGTTCAATGCAGTGTATTTATCTACTCCGTAAACCTATCTGCGGGGCCTGCCTCGCGCTGTGGCTGGGTATTTCTTGCGCCGCGCAGGACAGCGGCAACCCTATCGCGGATGAAATCGCCCGCTTGAAGCAGGCGTTAAGCGGCTTGGCTGAAAATGACGCCGCCGCGTTTCGGCCAATGCTGGAGCAAGCTGAACAGGACCTGAAAGCAGGCCGTACCTTCGCCACGCTCTTCCGCTTGCAGCGCGGCACGCCGCAGTTGCTGGCCTTGCAATATGGCGCGACGCACAAAGCTCTCGCCCAGGGCGGACTGGCGGCCTTTGACGCCGAATGGCAACGCGCGGGCGCGGCGTTGACTGCCGGTGAAAAACGCCTGGCGGCGCGGCCCAATTTGCACGCGAGTCTGGCCGCGCGCGCCTTGAGCGAAGCCGCGCTCACCAAGATCAAGCCGCTCTATCTAGCCGGGCGGTTATTCTCGCGCGAAGACAGCATCGCCTCGGGCCTGTATTACCTTGGCCAGGCGCTAGGCAGCCTGGCGTTCGCCCGTTTTAGCGCTGCCTTGCCAGACAGCAAAACACGTCCGGCCTTTACGCCGCGCTCGCTCGCACCCGCGTTGGCGGAGCTTGAGCAAGACATCCTCGCCGCTTATAGCCAAGCCAATGTCGCCGCCGAGCAAGATCTGTACAACCAGCTCAACGCCACGCTCAAAACCGCGCAAGAACTGAATCAGGAACGGCGCTACGCCGGCGCGCTGCTTCAGTACCTGGAAGCGCGCCGCGTGTTGGGCGTGCTCAAAGCACTTGAAACACCGCCGACGCTCGTCGAATTGCAAACCAAGAGCGCGGCTTTCCAAACGCAAATGGCCGCGCGCCAGCGCGATGACAGCCTGGCGCAGATGTATTGGGAAGTCGCCCAGAGCGCGCTGTCCACGGCCTCGCCCGACAACTTGAAACAAGCCGCCGTACTTTTGCACGAAGTGCTGCCGCGCTATTTCCAACTAATCCCGGAGTAACACGAATGAAGCTGCGAACCATCCTGCTGGCGCTGGCCGCCGTGCTGACGTTCAGTCTGGCCGCCCCTGCTCAAACCAACCGCAAAAAACCCGGCGTCAAAGCAACGCCCAAACCCATCACTGTCACGCTGGTGCGCTGGCCGTACACCTGAAGCCTCTCTGACCCGGCAAGTTTGCTGGTCAAGACCGTCTTGCAGGATTTCCCCGGTCAGGCGCGCTTCGTGAACGAGAATTGGGGCACGTCAAAACTCGCCGCGCGCTTCGGCATCAAACGCTACCCGGTTGTTTTTGTGGACGACGTGCTCATTGCCAAGCCCAACGATTTCGGCTGGATGGGCGAGCAAGGCAAATACACGCCCTGGCGCGAACCGGCCAACCACGAAAAGTTCAAACAGGATTTGACGCGCATGCTCAAGCTGGCTCTACGTGATCGTGCCGCGCTCAAACGCGCCGGGCAAAATCCGTCTGACGGTTCTACCGAATTGGGCGAATTGACGGCGCTGCCTGCTTTCACCGCGCCTAGCCTGGACGGCGGCACAGTGGATTCCACGACGCTCGGCAACCGCGTCGTGATCGTAGAGTTTTGGGCCACCTGGTGCGGCCCCTGCCGTTCGACGCTGCAATGGCTGGGCGAGGTCAAACAGCGTTATGGCGATCAGATCAGCGTTGTGGCGATCTCGGTCGAATCGGAAGAGGCCGAAGTCCGGCAACTCATCGAACAACGAATGGGGCCGCGCAAACTGCCCGTGCAATTCGTGCTGGGCAAGGAAGAGTTGATCAAACCCTTCGGCACGATTACGAGCGTGCCGACAATGTACGTCTTCGATCGGCACGGCCAGACGGTATCCATCTTTTATGGCGCGCCCGAAGATTTGCACGCCCAGGTGGGGCGCTTGTTGGGCACATTGCTGAAGAACTGAGTTCGCCTGGGTACGCACGCATCCTTGCGTGCAGGCGTGGGCAGAGGCGGAGCAAGGCCCGCAGGTCACCCTGTTGGCCCTAATCCGTCCTTCGCCACGTCTGCACGCTGGAAGCGGTGCGTACCCAGGCTTCATCCCCGGCTTCATCAAGGTTTCGTGTAAAATCCCCGGCACTATGCAAACCGGCGAACTCCTGACACGCGTGTTTATTTGGCTCGCGCTGAGCGGCTACACCATTGGCGCGGCGGCCTTTTTGTTGAGCAACGGACGGCCAGCCTGGCTGCGCGCGGCGCGCTGGGCGTGGACGTTGGGGTGCGGTTGTTTTCTGGTGCATGTCGCCTGCGCCTTCCAGTTCTATCACGCCTGGAGCCATTGGGCGGCGTACCGCGAAACCGCCCGGCAGACCGGTGCGACGTTTGGGTGGTATTGGGGCGGCGGCGTGTATGTCAGCTATGCGTTCACGCTGTTGTGGATGCTGGATGTGCTGATCTGGTGGACGCAAGGACTCGCGAGTTATGCGCAACGTCCGGTGTGGCTGACGGCGGCATGGCATGGCTTCTTTGTCTTTATTCTGTTCAACGGCACGGTGGTCTTTGAAAGGGGCGCGGCGCGTTGGTTTGGCGCCTTGATCTGCGCGGCGTTACTGGTGTGTTGGATGCTGGCGCGGCAACGTGAGAACACGGTGCGGGGAGCATGAGCAACTGTAAGGCTCAGAGATTGAAAGCTCAGCTCGCTCGCCCCCCCGTTACTATTTCAAAAAGATTCTTGCGGTAAATTTTCCGGTGACGGCAGTTCAGAGTTCACGCTTCAGCGTGTGCGTGGCGGCCAGCAGACACGCTGAAGCGTGAACTCTGAACATTTGTTCCCTTTCCAGCCCGGCAAGATTTACAGCAAGAAAAGGTTTCTAGCAGCGCACCCTATGCCGATCTGACGTTTTTGGTGATGAAGGTGAAGTAAAGCCGCCGACGCCTTGGCCCGCTGCATTTCGCGGCAAAATTCCCGCCACTCGCCACAAAGCCACACCGCACGTAGCCGCCCGATGGTATCTTTTGAGCCGTACTAAACGGTAAACACCACATGAAATTATCGAACAACAACCAAAGCTTGGGGAACGCATCGTCCAGTTCACGGTTTGGGCGCGCGAGTTGGCGCATCTGGGTTTGGCTGCTGTTGGGCTGGTTCGTGCTTGGGGCGCTTTCTTCTTCGGGCGCCTTCATCCAATTGCCTCGCACGAGAGGCCCGTTGCCGGCTGGAACGGCCAACCTGCCGGCGTGGCTGTTCCTTTCGCAATGGTCTGCCTGGGCCTTGTGGGTAGCGCTGGTACCAATTGTGCTGGGCCTGCGCCGCCGGTTCCCCTTGGAGCGAACTGCGTTGCGATGGGCGGTGCCTGTGCACGTATTCGCGGTAGCGGGGTTGTGTGCGATGCAAGTGGTGCTGGGATTTGTGATCGCGCAATTGATACTGCAAATGAACAGCGGCCTGCCGTTGCGGATGTTGGTTTTGCGGATGGCAGCTTCGTGGTTATCAACCATGCCTTCTAGCGCGCTGTTTTATGGGCTAGTGCTGGGCCTTGCCAGCGCGCTCGATTACTACCGGCAATTCCGCGAACGCGAGTTGCGCGCCTCGCAGCTTGAAACGCAACTGGCGCAGGCGCAGTTGCAGATGTTGAAGATGCAACTGCATCCGCATTTTCTCTTTAACACCTTGAACGGAATCACAGGCTTGGTGCGCGACAACGATAATGCGGCGGCGGTGCAAATGCTGGTGGGGTTGAGCGACCTGTTGCGCCAGACGCTTGATAACGCGGGCAAGCAGGAAGTGCGTTTGCGCGAGGAACTGGAATGGCTAGAGCTGTATTTGAAACTGCAACAGATGCGTTTTTCGGATCGCTTGCAGGTGCGTGTTGAGGCCGCGCCGGAAACGCTGGAGGCGCTGGTGCCGAATCTGATCACGCAGCCGCTGGTTGAAAACGCCATTCGGCACGGGTTGGCACCGCGCGCCGCGCCCGGTTCGGTTTCGTTGACAGCGCAGCGAACCAACGGGCGGCTGGTATTGCGCGTGTGCGACGATGGCGTCGGCTTGCCCGAACAGTGGCGGCTGGCAACAGCACAAGGCTTGGGGCTGGCGAATACAGCAGCGCGACTGCGGCAAATGTACGGCACGGACTTCGAGTTCGACATACACAATCGCACGCAAGGCGGCGTCGAGGCGCGCGTGTCTATTCCGTGGCGGGCTGCCGCTGAATGCGCCGCGCAAACATCGTGAGCAATAACAACGACAAAAAGCTCAAAGTGCTGATCGTGGATGATGAACCGCCCGCGCGGCGCAATTTGCGCGCGCTGCTCAAACGCGATCCTGAAATTGAGTGGGTCAAAGAGTGCGGCAACGGCAAAGAGGCCGTTGCCAGCATTCGCGCCTGGCAACCAGATTTGATTTTTCTGGATGTGCAGATGCCGGAACTGGACGGGTTCGCCGTGCTGGATCAACTAGCCGGACAGCCGCTGCCGGTCATCATTTTTGTCACGGCATACGATCAATATGCGTTGCAGGCCTTCGAGGTCAGCGCGCTCGATTACCTGCTCAAGCCGTTCAGCGACGAACGCTTTCGCAAGGCGCTCGAACAAGCGAAACGGCAAATCGCGCAACAGGACGCGAGCGAACTCGGACAGAAGCTGATGCAGTTGCTGGGTACGCGCGAACTCAAAACAGATGCGCCGCGTTACCTGACACGGCTGATGGTCAAGACGACAGGCCGCGTGATCTTTGTGCGCACTGAGGAAATTGACTGGATCGAGGCGTATGACAATTACATCCGGCTGCACGTCGGCGGCAAAGCGTATCTGTTGCGCCAGACGATGAACGAATTGGAGGCGAGTTTGAACCCCGAACAGTTCGCGCGGATTCATCGCTCGACCATCGTCAATCTGGATCGCATCAAGGAACTGCATCCGCATTTCAATGGCGAGCACCTGGTTATTTTGCGCGACGGCACAGAGTTAAAGCTGAGCCGCAGCCGCAAAGACTGGCTGGAGCAATGGCTGGTCGCTGGCGCACGCTGAACGTAGTTCTAACCACTTCAAAAACTTCTGGTCACATCGGATTTTGTGGTGACAGCCCCGGCGGGGCGAAATGTTTATAGTTGGAGTGCGAAAAGGCACGCGAGCCCCAGCGGGGCGGTATCTGCCGGCGCTCAGATGTCGCTCCTGACGGAGCTAAGCGCCTAGATTTGGCTGGTTGCTATAAACATTTCGCGCCGCTGGCGCTGGAAAACACCAAACCACAAAATCCGGTGGGACTAGAAAAACTTCATCGGGACAAGGAGAGCAAACAATGAAGACTCAATCACATTGGGCGTTGGTTGTGGTGTGTCTGCTGGCAGCAAGCTATCAAGCACAGGAACCGCCAACGTTAATTGCCGCACCCGGACAGACAATCCGCGACTCGCGCGGCGCTGGGGCACAGGCGTTTCAAATCACTTCGGCGATTTTGAAAGAGACGCGGCCCATCTATATCGTGCTGCCGGTTTCATACACGCACAGCGCGCCCGACCGCCGCTATCCCGTGACGCTTGTGCTCGATGGCGAGGCGAACGTGCCGCCTGCCGCCGCCGTCAGCCACGAACTCAGCCGCAACGGCCAGATTCCCGAATCGGTGATCGTCGCCATCCCGAACCTTGACCCGCTGGACGGACGCTTGCGCGACCTGACGCCGCCCGGCCTTTCAGTCAGCGGCAGCAGCCGCAACGAAGGCGGCGACCGCTTTCTGGACTTCATCGAAAAAGAACTATTGCCCGCCGTTGAGCGCCAGTTTCGCGGCGGCGCACCGCGCACGTTCATCGGGCATTCTTCCGGCGGCATTCTCGTGACGTATGCGGCGGCCACGCGCTCCAGCTATCGTGCCGTGGTGGCCATTGATACGCCGACTCATCTCGACGACGACTGGCTGGTAAAGCAATTGATCGCGCGGGCCAAATCCGCCACCACACCGCTACGCTACGTTTCGCTCGAAGCGCGTTTCGGCTGGACAGACGAGACATGGAAGGCACTGGCCGCCGCCGCGCCCGTGTCGTGGCAGCTTCACCGCGAATCGCTCAAGCCGAAAGAGTCGCATGAGTCTATCGGCATGCTTGCGATGTATCTCGGCTTGCGCGAGGCGTTCAGCGATTACTCCATGCTAGCCGCGCCAATCTACCCCACGACGAGCATCCTGCCGTATTACGCCAAAGTCGGCGCCGCGTTGGGCGCACCAGTGATTCCACCGCGCAAGCTGATTCAGAACGTCGTCGAAGACCTGCTGCTCGAAGGACGCGGCGCGGCGGCGCGCGCCGCCTACAACACACTTGCGGCAGGCTATGGCGCGCCAGCAGACAGTGCCGAATTGCTGGCGCAAATTGCCGCCGTCGAACGCCGCCCACCGCCGGCTGAAACGGTGGAAGGATTGCTGGCCACGCCGTTCCCCACACCGGAAGAAGCGCGCGATTACATCGGCGATTGGGTTGGCGACGAACAGCGCCAGCCGGGCGAATCGGCGGTTCCCCGCTTAACCTTGCACATCAAAGTCGTGGCTGGGCGTGTCGTTGCCGAAGTCGAAGACGCCAAGCTGCCCGCTGCTTATCGCATCCGGCGCGTCGAACATTTGCGCCTCACTCCGGCGGGGCTGAACTTCGGCTACATGAATGGCATGCGCCCGCGTGGCGTGATCCTTTACGAAGGCACACGCACAGGCGATACGCTCACCGGAAAGATGCGCTTTGGCGGCGTCGAGTTCAGGCTGCCCGACGGAACGAAACCGCTACTGCCGGCGTTCACTTTTAGACGCGTGCGCAAATGAGCGCGCGGCAACCAACCACCAATGCAATTTACGAGGGATCACGAAATGAAAGCTGACAAGGCATTTTTCGCTGTGTTTGTTTTGCTGACTGTCACTGCTTTGCAATGGACAGGCGCCACGTTCGGGCAACAACGTCGAAGCGCGGGACAGAACGAGCCTCAACCAAGCCCAACCGAACGCGACCGCCAGCGCGATGAATGGCAACGGCCTGCCGAAGTGCTGGATGCCTTGGGCGCCAAAGCCGGCCAGCGCGTCGCCGACCTCGGCTGCGGCTCCGGTTATTTCACTTTTCACCTGGCCGCGCGCGTCGGCGTTGAAGGTAGGGTTTATGCGGTGGACATTGACGAAGCCGCGCTCAAGAAATTGCGGGCGCGGCAGGAACAGGAAAAGCTGCCGCAAATCGAACCGATTCAGGGTGAGAGCGCCGACCCGCATTTGCTGGATGGCTTGGACGCCGTGCTGATCGTGGACAGCTATCACGAATTCCGCGCATACGACCAAACGCTGCAAGCCGTGTTTCGCGCGTTGAAACCCGGCGGGCGCTTGGTGCTGATTGACGGCGCAGGCCCAGCGGGCAGACCCCGCACCGAATATCACCGCTTGCACGTCATTCCGGCGGACTTGGTGCGCGAAGAAGTCACGCACGGCGGCTTCGTCTTCAAAGAAAGCCGCCCAGGGTTTTACGACGCGGAGTATGGCAAGCAGATGTACTGCCTGATCTTCCAGAAACCCGCCGGGCGCGCCGCAGGCGACAGCTAGGGCTTTTGCGGAAGAGCGTGAGGTGGCGTTGCCAGTGGCTACTTCCCTTGTCCTTCTCTGGCCACAAAAACCTGCCGCGCCGCCACGTCTTTCCACACATCCACCTGTCCGCTCGGCCAATAGATCGTGACGCGGTCGGCCTTGGCCTTGTCGCCCAAGCCGAAATGCAGGCGCAAATCATCGTGCGAATAATAGCTGCTCTGGCTCAGCACGGTTTGCGTTTGGCTGCGTTCGCCCACAGTCACGACGACGCGCGCGCCCAGGCCGGTGCGATTGGATTTGACGCCGACGGTTTTGATTTTGAGCCAGTTGTTTTTGCCGTCGTAAGCGTTGCGTAACAGCGAAGGCGGCTCGTTCATATTCATCACCAGCCAATCCTGGTCGCCGTCGTTGTCAAAGTCGCCGAAGGCCGCGCCCCGGCTGCTGTGCGGCGCGAGCACGCCGGGGCCGCTCACTTGGCTGACATCGGCGAATTTGCCATTGCCCAGATTGCGGAAGACGACGCGCGGGCTGCGGTGCGGATACTCTTTGAAATGCTGCTCGACTTCGGGGTAAACGTTGCCGGTGACGAAGGCCACATCGGGCCAGCCGTCGTTATCGAGATCGGGCATCCCCGCGCCCCAGCACACGTATTTCGTCGCCGCGCCAAAGCCCGCGAACATCGTCACATCTTCAAAAATCATTTTGCCAACATTGCGATAAAGGATCGGCGTGTCATCGGCGAAGTGCGTTTTGAAAATATCCAGATGGCCGTCGTTGTTATAATCGCCCAGCCCCAGGCCCATCCCGGCTTGCGGCTGGCCGTCTTCGTTATAAGCCGCGCCGCTTTCCAACGCGACGTCAGTAAAAGTGCCGTCGCCGTTGTTGCGATACAGAATGCTGGCCGTTGAATCGCAGGCGACGTACAAATCCAGCCAGCCGTCTTCGTTGAAATCGGCGGCCACGGCGGTCATCGGGTAACGCTCGAAGACTTTGCTGATGCCGGATTTTTCCGAGACATCGCTGAACGTGCCGTCGCCGTTGTTGTGATAGAGCCAGTTGCGCGCGTAGGGCAACCCCTTCGGCCCGCAATTCACCGGGATGCCCTTCCACGCGCAATTGGCCGAGACGCCCGGCACCGGCGCGGTTTTCAAATCGAAGCTGAGATAGTTCGAGACGAACAGATCGAGCTTGCCGTCGCGGTCATAATCAATAAACGTGCAGCCTGAACCCCAGCGTGTGCCGGCAAAATCCAGTTTGGCTTTGGTTGTGACATCCGTGAACGTGCCGTTGCCGTTATTTTTATAAAGCACGTTCGCGCCCCAATACGTGATGAACAAATCGTCGTTGCCGTCGTTGTCGTAATCGCCGATGCACAGGCCCGAAGCCCAGCCGGTGCGCGTCAGTCCGGCTTTGGCGGTCACGTCGGTAAACGTGCCGTTGCGATTGTTGCGATAGAGGCGATTCGTCGCTTGTTCATTGCCTTCCAACCGCGTGCCGCTCAACACCAGCACGTCCAGCCAGCCGTCTTTATCGTAATCGTAAAAAGCGACGCCACAGCCATTGGTTTCGATGATGTAGCGTTTGGCGAGCGGCGCACCGTAAAGACTGGGAGAGGTCAGGCCCGCTTGCGCGGCGATGTCGGTGAATTGCGGCGGGCGGCCCTGGGGCGTTGATGGTTGCGGATTGGCGGCAACACTGAGCAGCCCAACGATCAAGCAAAGAAATACGAATGAAAAGAGCACGACGCCTTCCCTGGGAGCGCGGGCGTCTCGCCTGCAAAAAGAAAAGCCGCGCAGCTTCCTTAGCTCCGTCCCCGATTTTCGTAAAGCGAGGGAAACGGAACGCCGCGCGGCTTCTTTGATAGCAAGCAAGGATGCTTGCGCTCCCAGAGCGGCGCTCAGATTCTGACGGGTTCTAAGCTGGTTGCTAAATGACAAAATGCTTCTTGGTTGAATTCGCATTGCACTTTCACCGCTTATGCCGTGGCTTCTTTCAGCGTGACCACTTCAGCGTAATGTTCACGCACGCGGCTGACCAACAGCGCCGCCACCAACATACTCGCGCCGCCCAGCATCACCACATAGAGCGGATTGTTCTGAAAGACGTGTTTGACCAGCGGCTGGAATGTCAGCGAGGCCACGATTTCAGGAATGACAATCGAGAAATTGAAGATGCCCATATAAACGCCCATCCGCTCTGGCGGTAGCGCGCCCGACAAAATAGCGTAGGGCATAGACAGGATCGAAGCCCACGCGATGCCTACGCCCACCATCGTCAGCAAGAGCACGTATTGATTTTGGATGAAATAGGTTGAGAGCAACCCGACCGCGCCGCACACCAGCGCGAAAGCGTGCACTGTCTTGCGACTGGTCAGAGCCGCAAATTTCGGCAGCGCAAAAGCCACGATAAAGCACACAACCGAATAGACAGCGAAACAAATGCCCGTCCATTCGCCGCCTTGCCGGAACAACTCGGATTGCGCATTCGGCGCATTGAAAACGTGGTACGAAGTCATCAACCCGAAAAACATCCACATACAAAACAGACCGAGCCAGGTGAAGATTTGGACGGCGGCCAGTTGCTTCATCGTCGCGGGCATGGCTTTGACGGCCTCGGCGATTTCGGCCAGAAAGTGGCCCAGACCGCGCTGCTCGGCTTTGCGCCGGTTGAATTCCTTCAAGTCTTCGGGCGGGTATTCTTGCGTGGTCAACACGGTGTACAGCACGCAGAGCAGAAAGGCCAACGCGCCGAGTTGAAAGGCGTATTTGACCGTCAACGAGACGCCGCTGGCCGTGGTGCCGGTGACGCCAAGGCGGGCAAACAAGTATGGCAACACATTGGCGACGGTTTGGCCTATGCCGATGAAAAACGATTGCATCACAAAGCCGGTCGTGCGCTGCTCTTCGGGCAACTTGTCCGCGACAAAGGCGCGGAACGGCTCCATCGAAACGTTGATGCTGGCATCGAGCACCCACAACAAGCCGGCGGCCATCCACAACGCGCCTGAATTGGGCATCAGAAACAACGCCATTGAACTCAGAAGCGCGCCGACCAGAAAGTAAGGCCGCCGCCGTCCCAAACGGTTCCAGGTGCGGTCGCTCAACGAACCGATGATCGGTTGCACGAGCAAGCCGGTCATCGGCCCCGCCAGCCAGAGCAGCGGAATTTTGTCAGGCTCGGCGCCAAGCTGGGAATAAATACCGCTCATATTCGCCAGTTGCAGCCCCCAGCCGAACTGTATGCCCATGAAGCCAAAGCTCATGTTCCAAATCTGCCAAAAGCTTAGTCGCGGTTTATGCATAAAGGGTGTCCTGTTCTTGGCGGAACGGTGTGCTACAACGGGTGTTCGTGCGCTGCTATTCAGATTCAGTGAGGCCAAAGTTCATTGCCTGACGGGGTGGCGCGCTTGCAACCTGGCTCCTGATCCCGGGTTCCTGACTCCTGGCTCCTTGAAAAATCATCCATCATTTCAGGCTATCAGGAATCGGGAATCGGGAATCGGGAATCAGGAGCCAGCCTGATTCCCACAGCTCAAGGTTTCACTCCACTTTGCTTATGGAGCGGGGGCGAGAATCACCGCCGCGCGCCGATCCAACGTAAATTTGATTTTGCCATTTTCGAGTTTGACTGCGGCACCAGCGCCTAACCGATTCCTGAGCACCGTGCCATCGGCCAGCTTCAACTGACGCGGGATGACGGCCTCGATTGTTTGCGGTTCGCTGTGGTTATTGAACGCAACGAGCACTGTTTTATGGGCAGTGTAACGAGCAAAGAGATAGGTCTGATCGTTGACCGCCAGATGCGCCATGCGCCCGCGCCGCAGCGGTTCGAGTTCCGCCCGCAGGCGCAAGGCTTTCTGAACGTGCGCAAACACGTCGCGCTCTTCTTCCGTGCGGCCCTCGTCGGTGAAAGCATTGCGCGCATCGTCCGGCCAACCACCGGGAAAATCGCGCCGGTTGTCGGGATCAGCGCCGCCGCGCAACGCGATCTCATCGCCGTAATACAACTGCGGCGTGCCGCGCACCGTGAGAATAAACGTGAAGGCCAGTTTCAAGCCCTCCACCGTTGCGCCGCGTTCGTTCAGAAAGCGTGGCACATCGTGCGAACCGAGCAAGGTGACCAACTTTTCGGGCGCGGGGTACAGGTAGTCTTGATTGAGAATCTCGGTCAGTTGGCGCATGGATTGGCCTTCGGCAAAGACGCGGCGCAGCGGGTAAAACAGCGGGTAATCGAACTCGGTATCAATCTTTGAATCAACCCCGTCTAAACGCGGCGCACCGCCTTGAAAGAACGCCACCTGCGCGGGCAAGCCATCCAGCGTTTCGCCGACGACGTTGACGCGCGGGTATTCGCGTTTGATGGCCATCATCCAGTCGCGCCAAAACTTGCGCGGTACGTAAGGCAGCGTGTCTTGCCGAATCGCATCGAGGCCCGTCATCCCGAGCCACCAGAGCGTGTTTTGCGTTAGATAGCGCGCCGTTTCGGGATCGTTCTGGTTCAGGTCAGGCAACAAGTTGATGAACCAGCCGTCCAGCACGGGCCGCAACAATTCGGGCGTGGCGTGCGGATCCATCAGCCAATGCGTTTGCCAGTTTTCGTCAAGATGCGCAGCCGCTGTGCCGTTGAACCAGGTGGGTGTGGGCGCATCTTTGACCCAGGGATGATAAGGACCAGCGTGATTGGCGACTTGGTCTTGAATCACCTTGAGGCCAAGCCGGTGCGCGGCAGCGACCAGTTCGCGGAACTTGCGCAGGTCGCCGAAGTGCTCTTCGACAGCGTAAAAATCCACCGCGCCATAGCCGTGATAGCCGGTCGTCGGCTCGTTGTCGTAAACCTCTTTTTGATCGAGCTGATTGTTGTTGTCGTAGATCGGATTGAGCCAGAGGGCCGTCACGCCGAGTTCTTTCAAATACGGCAAGCGATTGATGACGCCTTGCAAATCGCCGCCGTGATAGCGGCGCCCTTTGCTGCGATCAAACAAACCGCGCGACACCGCCGGGTCGTCGTTGGCCGTATCGCCATTGCAAAAGCGGTCGGGCATCAACAGGTAAATCACATCGTCGGACGTGAAGCCTTGAAAATTGCCGGCGCGCGGCAAAGCGGGGGTGATTTCAAATGGCACTTGGGTCGTGCCCGCCGCCGTCGTAAGGCGCAGCGGATAGCTGCCAGGCGCGGCGCGGCGTTCGATCTGCACAGCTACGAACAGGTACGTGCCTGCGTCATTGATGCGGATGGCGCGGGGCGTCACGCCCGCGCGCGTCGCGGTCACACGCGCGCCTTGCAAATTGCGCCCGCGCAACAGCACACGCACCGGATTGAGCGAATGTCCAGCCCACCAGTTAGGTGGTTCGACTTTGCTGACTTCGGGCGCGGCCAGCGTGGCGCGCGCGCGGACAGCCAGCCATTGCACGGCGCACGGCAGGACGAACAGCCAAAGCAACAACCAGCCCAAACGAGCGCGGGCAAAATTCGGCAACCAAGTTGTCATAGGAGTAATCCGTGGTGAGCGGGGAGATTGACGCGCGGCATCATAGCCCAAGGCGGCGGCCCTGGCGAGGTGGCGGCTTACTGATTCAACACGTGATGCGTCACGTAAGAGATTTGCACCGGCACGCCGCCGTTCACTTTCACCCTGAGCAGGATTTGATAGAAGGCGGGTAACCGCGGCGTTTCTTCCGCAAGCGCAAGGTTCAAATGGGCGATCAAATCCTTGATGTATTCGGGCCGCGTGACATATTCAGCGGCGGCCTGTGTGCCGTAGGTGTTAATACCCGCCAGGATCAACAGGCGGTTTTTATCGCTGAGCCCCTGCAACAAACTGACCAGCGCGTAATCTTCGGAAATCTGACTGGGCGAAGCGCCGAACTGTTTGGCGACGTAGCGCTCCTGCTCGCCCGGTTGGGGGTCGGTGTTAATGATGGCGTTGACATCGTGGCCGTGTTCGTCTTTAACCCAGCCGAAGACGAATTCCTGCCGTTGCGGCAATTCCAGCAAAAACAGGTTTTCGGCGGGTGAACCGAGCACGACGATGTTTTCCAGTTTGGCATCGTCCCAGGTCAATAACAGGCTGCGTTTAACGCGAAACGGATGCTGGGCGCGCGCAAAAAATTCGCCGAGGAAGTAAATGCCCATCGCTTCGCCGATGCCGGTGTAGTGATCAATCATCGGCTGTCGCGCCGCCTGAGCGCCCGCCATGCCTTGGGCCAGTACGGGCGCGTCGGGGTGATCGGCTCGCGCATTCAGTGAATTGAAGAGCTTCATGCCTTCTTCGTAACTGCCATGAAAAATCGTATTGCTAAAGACCACCAATACGGGTTCGGGCGGACGCAACAACTCGCTCCAAAAGGGCAGCACGGCTTGCAGGCCGTTCGCTGGCAAGCGGTGCTCTTTGGCTTCAGGCACGGCAATCGCTTCCACCGTACTTTCAACCGCTACGCTCGGCACGAGTGAAAAAACCGGCGTGTATTGGCCTTTAGGCAGAGCAATCAGCAAGGGGTCGGTTTTGCCTTCGGTGGCGTAATACTCTAACAACTTCGAGCGCAAGCGGCCGGCCTGCACGCGCACGACCGAATCAATGCGTGGATCGAAGTCACGATTGCGGCCAAAGACTTCGGTCGCGATGACATATTCCTTGAGCTGACCTTCCTGCCCTTCCAAAGCTTTCGCCACGATGAACCGCAAAAAAGCGCGCAGGGTTTCCGCGTTATGCAACGCACGGCTTTGCATAACGCGTTCCAGTTGCGCCAGCTTTTCCTCATTGGAAATGTTCATACAGCAGTTACCAACAGCAGCGATTGTTACAGAGACGTATGTAACCTGGTTTCGCTGCCTGCCAACTCATTGGAAAATCAGGGGGGAAATGTCCTGGTCAAAGTGTAACCGTATTATACGTGCCGTAACTCCCAAAACAACCTGCCCGCTTATATGCTCTGCCCCCGATCTAATCGCTTTGCTGTGACACAACATGATCTTCAGGCACGCCGTTGCAAGCGGATAAGGCTGTTCCGTTGAAGCGGCGCCTCCTGTGAAACCCTGAAGACAAGCTATCCAATTTGCTTTGCTGGCTTTCGTTTGGGCTGCTGACGACTGGTCAACAGCCTTTTGGCTTTGCTGCTTTGAGGCAAGGCCGCCTTCAATTTTCTTCCCAACCCAAGGATTGGTCTGCGCGTTCAGGCGGCTGTGCTGGAACGCAATCAGGAGGACGATTTATGAGAGAAGCATGGAAATCTGCTTTGCTCTCGTTGTGCGTAGTGCTGGCCTTGACCGGCTTGTCTACACTAACGTTTGGACAAGCCGTTTTCGGCAGCATCTACGGTTCGGTGACTGACAGCAACGGCGCGGCAGTGCCGGGCGCGACGGTGACGATCACCGATGTCGCCAAGAACGTCAGCTTTACCGAAACCACCAACGAGCAAGGCTATTTCAACAAACAACGGCTGGTGCTCGGCCTTTACAAGGTCGAAGTTAAAAAGGACGGCTTCAAAACCGCCGTGCAGGAAAGCGTCGCCGTCAACGTTGATGTTTCGACGCAAGTCACTATCACGCTGCAAACCGGCCAGGTCAGCGAACAGGTGACGGTCACCGCCGAAGCGCCCTTGCTCAAGGCCGACCGCGCCGATGTGGCGACGACCTTCGAGCAGAAACTGTTCACCGACCTGCCGACCTTTGACCGCAACTTCACGCGCTTCGAATTGCTCACGCCCGGCGCAGCGCGTTGCTGCGCCGGTTGGGATCACGCGGCGAGCGAAAACCCACAAGGCTCGTTACAGATCAACGTCAACGGCCAGCACTTCAGCGGCACGTCTTATCAGCTTGACGGCACCGACAATCGCGACCCGATTCTCGGCATCATCGTCATCAACCCGACCTTGGAATCGGTCAGCGAAGCCAAAGTCACCACGCAAAACTACGACGCCGAATTCGGCATGGCGAATGCCGGCGTCGTCACCGCGCAAACCAAGTCGGGCACCAACGAATTGCACGGCAGCGGCTTTGGTTACCGCCGCAGCGGCTTCGGGCAAGCGCGCAATCCCTTCACCGAGCCGAAGAGCGTGCCGCAAACGCGCTGGGGCCAGTTCGGCGGTTCATTGGGCGGCACCATCGTCAAGAACAAGCTTTTCTATTTCGGCGACTATCAAGGCCAACGCAGCGCCGAAGGCGGTTCGACTCGTTTGAGCGTGCCGACGGCGTTGGCGCGCACGGGCGATCTGAGCGAGTACGGCGTCAACATCTACGACCCGTTGAGCGGCAATCAAACCAACGGCACGGGCCGCACACAATTCGTCACGGGCGGCAAGGCCAACGTTATCCCAACGGCGCGCCTCTCGACGCAGGCGCTCAACCTGCTCAAGCTGATTCCGCTGCCGAACGTGGCGGGCGCGGGCGTGGAAAACAATTTCACCGTCTCCGGCACGCAGGCCTTCAACACCAATGCCTTTAACACACGCGGCGATTATTACAGCAGCGAGAAGATGCACATCTTCGGGCGCTATAGCTTCGCAGCCTTCAAGATTGACGGCCCGAACGCCTTTGGCAAAGGCGGCGGCGCGGCGCTGGGCACGCTCGGCGGCAAATCCGACGTGCGCAACCAGAGCATTGCGGCGGGCTTCGACAAAACTGTCAGCAACAACTGGCTGACCGATTTCCGCTTCGGCTTCCTGCGTTATCGCGTGGCGGTGCTGCCCTTCGATTACGGCACGCAACCGGCGAAGGACGCGGGCATTCCGGGCCTGAATTTCGACAACACCTTCACGTCGGGCCTGCCGCAATTGAACATCAACGGCAAGGGCGGTTTCCTGGCCGGTTCGGGCCTTGACGCCAGCCGTTGCAACTGTCCGCTCGACGAACAGGAGCAGCAGTTCCAATACGTCAACAACTGGACGAACACGCGCGGCGCGCATTCGGTCAAGTTCGGCACCGACCTGCGTTGGGCGCAGAACCTGCGCGTGCCTTCCGACGCGCATCGTTCGGGCCAGTTGAGTTTCAACAACGACCGCACGTCGCAAGTCGGCGGCGCGGGCGGCGGTTTGGGCATCGCCACCTTCTTGCTGGGCGACACGACGTTCCTGAATCGTTATGTCAGCACGGCCACCACGGCGGCTGAGCGGCAAAAACGCATCTTCTTTTATGGTCAGGACACCTGGCGCGTCTCGCCCAAACTGACGCTCAATTACGGTCTGCGTTGGGATTTGACTTTCCCTGAAACGCTGAACGCGGCGGGCAACGGCGGCTTCTTTGATATTGCCACGGGCGAAATCCGTGTGGCCGGTGTCGGCGACATCGGCAGCAACGGCAATATCAAGATGAACTATAAAAACTTCGCGCCGCGCTTGGGCCTGTCTTACAAGCTGAGCGAGAAGACGGTCATCCGCGCGGGTTATGGCCGCAGTTATGACATCGGCGTTTTCGGTTCGGTCTTCGGCCACGCCGTGACGCAGAACCTGCCCGTGCTGGCCGTACAGGAAGTGCGCGGCGCGGGCGGCAACAGCTTCAACGCGGCCTTCAACCTAAAAGACGGCCCGCCGCAATTCACCAACTACTTCGGCTTGAACAAGACGCCGAAAAACGGCGGCACGGCCAACGCCTCGCTGCCTTCCAACGGGCGCTTCTTCCTGCCGGACGGCGTCTTTGCGCGCATTCGCCCCGAACGCATGCGGCTGGCTTCGGTGGATGCCTGGAACGTCACCGTGCAGCATCAGATCACCAACAGCATTTCGGTGGAAGCGGCGTATGTCGGCAACAAAGGCACGCACGTCTTTGCCGGCGGCGGCCCGGCCTTCAACGCCAATCAGCCGACGCTGGTGGGCTTCCTGAATGCCGCCGGTCAACGCACCGACACCAACACGCGCAAGCCGTTCTTCCAACAGTTCGGCCTGTCGCAGGGCCTGGATTACTTCTGCAACTGCTCGTCGAACAATTACAACGCCTTGCAGTTGAAAGCCGAAAAACGCTTCTCCGGCGGTTATTCGTTGCTGGCGCATTACACCGCGTCGCGCAACTACAATTTCGACGGCGATTACTTTCCGATTGACGCGCGGGTCGCTTATGGCCCGAACGACACCGACCGCACGCATGTGATCGTGCTGACGAACTTGTATGAACTGCCAGTGGGCAAGGGCAAGAAGTTCCTCGGCAACGCATCGCGCGCGGCCAACCTGATCGTGGGCGGTTGGCAGATCAATCAATCCACCAACCTGTCGAGCGGCCTGCCCTTCTCGCTCAGTTATCAAAACTGTGGCGACGACCGCGACGCTGGCCCTTGCCGCGTCAACGTCACGGGCGATGTCGCCACGGGTGACGGCAGTCTGGATGCCGCCGGACGCCGCATCTGGTTCACGCCCGCTTCGGCAGTGCTGGCCGCACCGGGCGCCACCAACGGCATCTTCACCCGGCCAACACGCGGCACGCTGGGCACCTCGGGGCGCAACGCCTTCCGTGGCCCCTGGTATTGGCAGACCGATCTGTCGTTGACCAAGAGCTTGATCGTGACGGAACGGATTCGCGGCACCTTCCACTGGGAGATGTTCAACTTCTTCAACCACGTCAATCTGGGCCAACCGAACACCTGCGTGGATTGCTCGCTGGGCACGGGCGGCACGTCGGGCAAGATCGAAGGCACCGCCTTCGGTTCGACGCAACGCCGCATGCAGTTCGGCCTGCGCTTGCAGTTCTAACCCAATCATTCAGCAGCGGGAGCGGCTTGTTGTGGGGACACGCCGCTTCCCTTTCCGCGAGGAGCCTGTCGCAACGCAGGCTCTTCGCGCTTTACGGACGCGGGCGGGCTTCGTGCTATCATTAAGATGGCTCGACAAGATGGCTCGACACAGCAAGATCAAGCAAAGGGGGAAAGCATGAATCAAGTCATTACCGCCACATACAGTAAGGGAAACTTACGGCCCAATGCTCCCGTGCAACTACAGGAAGAAGAGCAGGTGGAGATTGAAATCAGGAAAGGCTCTCAATCCATTCCCGCCGCAGCCGCACCGGCAGCGGCAGACGAAAGAAGCCGCGTCATCCAGGCGATGGCAGAAGCTGGCTTGCTGGCAAACCAGCCGACCGTATATCCGCCGCCTGAAAACCCCATCTCGCGGCAGGAACAAGAACGGCTAGGCCGGCTTTTCGCTGCGGGGAAGCCATTGTCCGAGATCATTCTTGAAGAGCGTGAGGGGCGCTGATGGCGATTTACTATGCTGACAGCAGCGTTCTCGTCAAAAGACATGTCCCTGAGCGCGGTTCGGCCCGGGTAGACGCGCTCACCGACCCAGCCACGAAAAATGGACTGGCGACCGACAACCCAAACCTGCATCCCTGACCATGAAACAATTGTGGCTCGCCGTCATCCTGCTCTTCAGCATTGCGTCTTGCGCCTGGGCGCAAACGCCCGCCAGCCCCTTGGCCGAAGCGCGCGCACTTTTCGATGCGGGCCGCTACGATGAAGTCATTCAAAAGCTGAGCGCGTCCGCCAATCCGCCAACCGCTGACAGAGAGGCCGCCTATCTGCTGGGCATGTCCTGGTATCAAAAACGCGAGTACCAGCGCGCCATTCCGTATTTACAAACCGTCCTGCGCGCTGGCAATGAAGCGCCCGGCAATAGCCCCATCATCCGCGAGTACCGCGAAAGCATTCAGGTGCTCGGCCTGTCGCATTACCTGCTCGGCCATCTCGCCGAAGCCGTCCCGTTGCTCGAACAGGCGTCAGCCGGGCTGCCCAACAGCCACGAACTGAGTTATGCGCTAGGCATGGCCTGCATCCAGACGCGCCAACCCGACCGCGCGCGCGCCGCCTTTGCGCGCATGTTCCAGGTTGCGCCCGCTTCGGCGGCGGCGCATCTGCTGACCGCTCAGATGATGGTGCGCGTCGAGTTTGAAGAATTCGCCGAAGCCGAATTGAAGCAGGCACTCGAACTCGATCCCAAGTTGCCGCAGGCTAATTACCTGTTGGGCCAAATCGCCGTTTACAAAGGCCGCGTGGACGAAGGCATCGCCTTGCTCGAACGCGAACTCGCGCTCAATCCCGGCAACGCCAACGCCTATTACAAACTCGGCGATGCTTACACGCGCCAGCTCAAATGGGACGAAGCCATCGCCGCGCTGCAAAAATCCGTCTGGCTCTATCCGTTTTACAGCGGCCCGTACATCCTGCTGGGCAAGTCGTACATGAAAAAACGACAGATGCCGAATGCCGAAGCAATGCTCAAACGCGCGCTTCAATTCGATCCGAATAACAAATCGGCGCATTACATGCTCGCCCAGGTCTACCAACAGACCGGACACGCCGAAGACGCCAAACGCGAGTTCGCCATTGCCGAAAAGCTGCAAGGCAATGCCGAGGAGAAGTGAGGAATGCTGAGGAAGTTTCTGCCGATAAAGAATTCAAGGCTGCTTCCTGGGAGTGCAGGCATCCCTGCCTGCTGTAAAAAAAGCTGCGCAGCTTTCCTTTTCCCTGCCATCGCAACTCGCCGATACGAAGATAAGGAACGCTGCGCGACTTCTTTCGACAGCAGGCAAGGATGCCTGCGCTCCCAGGAAGCCACCCAGCTTTTACCAGCCCTGAGAAATTTACGGCTAACGAACGCTACGAGCTTTGTCTGGCTGCGTGCCCCTTCGTGTGTCTTCGTGGGAGCGCTACTGGTTTGGCTGGTGAGCGTGGCTGCGCAGGAGAAGCCATCATTCAACGTCACCTTCACCAATGCCGCCAAACAAGCCGGGCTGACGCACAAAACGATTTATGGCGACGAACACAAAAACAAATACTTGCTCGAAACGACCGGCTGCGGCGTGGCTTGGTTCGATTACGACAACGACGGCTGGCTCGATCTCTATTTCGTCAACGGCACGCGGCTGAACCTCGATCCAAAACTGTTTCCGAAAGGCAGCGAACCGACCGCCCATCTGTACCACAACAATCGCGATGGCACATTCACCGATGTAACCAAGCAAGCCGGACTGGCGCGCACCGGCTGGGGCCAGAGCGTCTGCATCGGCGATTACGACAACGATGGCTTTGAAGACCTGTTCGTCAGTTGCTTCGGCAAGAACGCGCTCTATCACAACAACAACAACGGCACGTTCACCGATGTTTCCGAAAAGGCCGGTGTCGCAGGCGCCAAAACGCGCTGGGGTTCGGGCAGCGCCTTTCTGGATTACGACAAAGACGGACGGCTTGACCTGTTTGTCGCTAATTACATTGAGCTGGATTTGAAGACCGCGCCGACGCCCGAAACCGGCCCGTGTTTGTACAAAGGCGTGATGGTCGCCTGCGGCCCGCCGGGTTTGCAGGGCGGCAAAAACATTCTCTATCACAACGAAGGAAATGGTGTGTTCACCGATGTCTCGGTCAAAGCGGGCATCACGAACACCAGCGGTACTTACGGCCTGGGCGTGCTGACGGCGGATTTCGACAACGACGGTTGGACGGATATTTACGTCGCGAACGATTCCGCCCCCGCCGCGCTCTATCACAACAACGGCCTCAGTGCAGGAGGGGCCACGTTCACCGATGTCGCGGCGGAAGCGGGCGCGGCCTATAGCGGCGACGGCAAGCCGCAAGCCGGGATGGGCGTGGCGGCGGGCGATTACGACGGTGATGGCCTGCTCGATATTTTTAAGACCAACTTTTCGGGCGACACCTCGACGCTCTACCACAATCTGGGCAAACTCACTTTCGACGATGTGACCTTCACCAGCGGCATCGGCTTGAACACGCGCTGGCTGGGCTGGGGCTGCGGCTTTCTGGATTTCGACAACGACGGCTGGCTCGACATCCTGCTGGTCAACGGTCACGTTTACCCCGAAGTCGAAAAGCTCACGACCGAGGCGGGGTACCCGCAACGCAAGGTGCTCTATCAAAACCTGCGCAATGGCACTTTCAAAGACATCACTGAAGCCATCGGCGGCGCGCTCATCGAACCGACCGCCAGCCGTGGTTGTGCTTTCGGCGATTATGACAATGACGGTGACGTAGACGTCATCATCAACCCCGTCAACGAAACGCCGGTGCTGCTGCGCTGTGACGCTCCTCTACCAGCGAAGGCCGGTAACAACTGGCTGGCCGTCCGCGCGTTGGGCGTCAAATCGAATCGCAGCGGCCTGGGCGCACGGATTAAGGTCAGCGCGGATGACCGCACGCAAATCGGTGAAGTGCGCAGCGGCGGCAGCTACTATTCGCAAAACGACCTGCGCGTGCATTTCGGCCTGGGCAAAGCCGCCAAGGTCAAAACGCTGGAAGTGCACTGGCCCAGCGGCGCGGTGGATACGCTCAATGATGTGGCGGTGAATCAGGTGGTGTATGTCAAAGAAGGCGCAGGTCTGTTCAAACCACTAGCGAAGGAGAAGCCGTAATGGGTTGCGTAGACAAGACAACGCACGCCCCTGGGTACGCAGCGCTTCCAGCGTGCAGTCTTGGCAGAAGACGAATTGATGCCGAAGGGCACCCCTCCGGCACCGACACATCTGCCGCCCAGCCTGCACGCTGGAAGCGCTGCGTACCCAGGGGCAGCGCACTCATATTCACGCTCACACTCGTGCTGTGGTTGCCGGTGGAAATTGCCGCACAAACCAAACGCGTTCAGCACACCAAACCCGCTTCGCCTGCCGCCCAAGAACTCACGCGCGGCCTGGCTCTGCAACAAAACGGCCAACTCGCCGAAGCGATTGCGGCCTTTCGTCAAGCACTGCAACTGCAACCAAATTTCGCCGCCGCCCACAGCGCGCTAGGCTTTGCGTTGGGACAGCAGAACGATCTGGCCGTTGCAATCGCCGAGTTTGAATTAGCCATCAAAGCCGACCCGCAATTGCAGGAAGCTCACTTCCGCCTGGGCGTCACGCGCTGGCTGACGGGCCAATTTGCCGATGCGATTGCGCCCCTGCGCGCAGCGGTGCGCCTCAAACCAACTCATCTGGAAGCACATTTTTATCTGGGCCGTTCGCTGCAACGCACCGGCGCAGTGCGCGAAGCGATCAGCGAATTGCGCCGCGCCGTCGCGCTCGGCCCGCAAGTCGCCGATGCCCAGCTCGCCTTGGGCGAGGCGTTGTTTGCCGATGAAGATTTGGAGGGTGCCGAGGCGGCCCTGCGGCAGGCGCTCGTGATTCGCCCCGATTACATCGAGGCGCGCAATCAATTGGGGCTGACCTACATTCAAAAGCGCGACGCCGACGCCGCCATCGCCGCGTTTCAACAAGTGCTCAAACAGGAGCCGAACAATCGCGTGGCGCTGCACAACATTGGCCTATCGCAAATGCAAAAGGCCGATTACAACGCCGCGCTCGTGACCTATCGCCAATTGCTCGCGCTCGCGCCCGACAATGCCGAGGCGCATTACAACCTCGGACTGGCGCTGAAATACAAAGACGACTTTGCCGCCGCCGTCGCCGAGTTTCAGCGCAGCATCGAATTGCAACCGGCGTTGCCAGAGGCGCATTACTCACTGGGCGTGACTTTCATGCAGCAAGGCAAACTGGACGAAGCCGTCGCGGCCTTTCGCGGCGCGCTCACCGCCAAGCCCGATTTCGCCGAAGCGCATTACACCCTCGGCACGGCCTTGCAGCAAAAAGGCGAACTGGACGCCGCCATCGCAGCCTTTCGCGAAGCGATTCGCATCGCCCCGCTTTCGCCGCAAGTGCACAACACGCTGGGCACCGCGTTAAGGCAGAAAGGCGAGTTGGCCGCCGCGCGCGTCGAATTCGCCGAAGCGGCGCGGCTCAACAAATTGAAAGCCGACAATCAGGCCGCCATGTTCGCGACCAACACCGGCATCCAGAAATTGAAAGAAGGCGCACTGGCGGCGGCGCTCGAACGTTTTGAAGCCGCTCTCAAGCTCGATCCGAATTATGCCCCGGCGCATTACCAATTGGGGCTGGCGTTGCAAAAACAAGGCAAGCGCGCGGCGGCGCAGGCGGCCTTCAAACGCGCACAAGGATTGGATCCGCGCCTGCAACCTAAACAATAGCTCAACTAGGCAAGTGAAGTTGGCTTGCTCAGAATTCCTGAAACTTGACGGGTACGGTGTTCAGAGTTCCGCCTTTAGGCGGCTAACGGCGCAATAGCGCCGCCTTAACGCGCCTGCGGCGCGAACCGCCTAAAGGCGGAACTCTGAACACCTCTGCCACGGCAAGAGTCATTAATCAGCGCGCCAAATTCGTCAAGCTCAAGCTGGAAGCATCACAACCATGCCGTGGTTACCGCACGAAAAATACATCTGGGATAGCTGGTTCGCCTGGCAGGGCGAAGAGTTGCACGCCTTTTATTTACAGGCCGATCAGGCGGCCTGCGGCTATAACCCCGACGCGCGCCACAACCTGGCCGAGGTCGGCCACGCCGTGCTCTCGCGCTGGGGCTGGCAGGAATTGAATGGCGCGCCTGCCTTGAAACCTGCCCCCAACGCCGCCTGGGATGACCTGGCAATCTGGACGGGCAGCATTGTGCAACCCGCAGCCAACGCGCCGTATTTCATGTTTTACACCGCCCGCCGCCGCGCAGATGCGCCGCTGTGGACGCCTTCGGAATGGCAGCGCCCGCAACATATCGGCTTGGCGATCTCGCGCGATTTGCGCGTGTGGGAGCGCATCGGCACGACACCGGTCATTCCGAATTTCGGCAAGCCGCTCGGTCTGGACGGCGTGGCGTGGCGCGATCCTTACGTCGTGCGCGGCGACGATGGCGCGTGGTACGCCTTCATCTGCGCGCGGCTCAATCCGCTGGATGCCAACAACAAACATTTCGGTCTGGACGCGGGCGGCGCGATTGTCTGGCTGCGTTCGGAAACGCTGGATAACTGGCGCGTCGAAGAAACGCGGCAGTTAGTGGCTTCGGACGAGTTTTACCAGATGGAAGTGCCGCAAGTGTTCTGGCGCGCGGGCGCGGGCGGCAAACGGTTTTACCTGCTCTTTTGTGCGCAGGAAAAAGATTGCTCACGTGCCCGGCGGCAACGCGGCTTGGCGTGCGCGACCGGGACTTACTACATGCATTCGGAGTTGCTGCCGCTGGATTATCAAGGCGTGCCGAAGTTGCCAGAGCCTGCGCGCTTGCTGGCGGCGGGGCTTTATGCGGGCAAGCTGTTGCGGCCCGAAACCGCTGCGCGGCCCGTGTTGCTGGGCTTCCCCTGGGCCGACGCGGCGGGGCATTTCACCGGCGGCATTTCTGATGCGCAGTTCGTCACCTTTGCCGCTGACGGCGCGCTGGAGGTAACGCATGGCTAGTCTGAGTTTGCGCGACGTTTCCAAAAGCTATGCGGGCGGCGTGCGCGCGGTGTCGTCGGTCAACGCCGAAATCGCAGACGGTGAATTCATCATCCTGGTTGGGCCGTCCGGCTGCGGTAAATCTACGCTGTTGCGCATGATCGCGGGCCTGGAAGAAATCAGCGCGGGCGCAGTGCTGATTGATGGGCGCGTTGTCAACGACGTACACGCCAAAGATCGCGACATTGCGATGGTCTTTCAACATTACGCGCTCTATCCGCACATGAGCGTCGCCGCAAACATGGGCTTCGGTCTGAAGCTGCGCAAAGTCGCGCCAAGCGAGATTGACCGGCGCGTGCAGGAAGCCGCCGCGATTCTGGGTTTGACCGAATACCTGCAACGCAAACCCAAAGCGCTCTCTGGCGGGCAGCGCCAGCGCGTCGCGGTGGGCCGCGCCATCGTGCGTCAGCCCAAGCTGTTTCTGTTTGATGAACCGCTCAGCAATCTGGACGCCAAGATGCGCGTCGGGATGCGCGCCGAATTGATCCGGCTGCACAAACGCCTCGGCGCGACGATGGTTTATGTCACGCACGACCAAGTCGAAGCGATGAGCATGGGCGACCGGCTGATCGTATTGAAGGACGGCGTCGTGCAACAGATCGGCGCGCCGCTCGAAATATACAACCAACCCGCCAATCAGTTCGTCGCCGGATTTATCGGTTCGCCGCCGATGAATTTCATCCACTGTGAAATCGAGCAGCGCGGCGCGGATTGGTTTGTCGTCAGCGACGGGCTGAATCTGCAACTGCCGGAAAGCCAGCGCGCGAGCCTGGCGGCGGCCTTCACCAACGGCGAACGCAAGGCTGTGCTCGGTATCCGGCCTGAAGACATTCACGAACGCACCGGCGCGGGCGCAGCCGTCAGCGCCCGTGTGGACATCTTGGAACCGCTGGGCGGCGAAGTGCTCGCGACGTGTTCGTTCGGCAGTCACGAAATCGTGGCGCGGCTGAGTCCACGCACACGGGCGCAAACTGACGCGGCGCTTGAACTGCGCTTTGATTTAGAACGGGTGAAGCTGTTTGACGCGCAGACAGGAAAGGCGGTGGGGTGAAAAAGCAAAAGGCAAAAGGCAAAAATCAAAAATCAAAAATGGGAAGCGCGCGTGCCGTCCTTTTGCTTTTTGCCTTTTGCCTTTTGCCTTTTGCCTTCCTGACTGCCTGCTCGCTCAACACTGCCAAACACAATAAAACCATCGTCACCTTTTGGCACGGCATGGAATCGGGCGTGAACAATCAGGTGCTGCAAGCCAAGCTTGACCTGTTTAACGCCCAGCATCCCGGCATTTTCATTGACGCGCAGGTCTATGGCGCGGCGGATCAGTTGGGGCCGAAACTCGACGCCGCCGTCGCGGGCAAGACGCCGCCCGATTTGCTGTGGTGGTCGCCCGCCTTCTTTCCCAAATACGCGGCGGCGGGGGCGTTGCGTAATCTGGATGAGCTGATCGCGCAGGATGCGGCGTTCGACCGCGCCGATGTTTACGATTACTTGTGGGAACTCGGCAGCTTCGACAATAAGCTGTATGTCACGCCGTTTTCCGCCAACAACCTGGGCATCTATTACAACAAACAGATGCTGAGCGAAGCCGGCATTGCGCAGCCGCCGCAGACTTGGGATGAATTCAAAACAACCGCGCGTAAGCTGACGCGCAACGGCGTGTACGGCTTTCAAATCCCGATTGGCACGTCGGAATGGACGGTCTGGACGTGGCAATGCTATCTCTGGCAAGCGGGCGGCGAGTTGCTGACGCCGGACAAAAAACAGGCCGCGTTCAATTCGGCGGCGGGCGTCGCGGCGCTTGATTTCTGGAAGTCGCTTTACGACGAAAAGCTGGCGAACTTTTCCGAAACCGATGCGGGTTACAAGACCGACAACATCCTGGCCGGGCGCATTGCCATGACCATCAACGGGCCGTGGAATTACGCTGATCTGAAAACGCAGCCGCACATCGGCGTCTTCGCGCTGCCCCGCCAACAGCGCGCGGCGACGAACATCGGCGGCGAGTCGCTCTTCCTTTTCAAAACGAATGCGCAACGCGAACGCGCGGCCTGGGAGTTTATGAAGTTCGTGATGAGCGCCGATTTTCAAGTGGATTGGGCAATGGCGACGGGCTACTTGCCAGTCTCGAAATCCGCCGCGAACAGCGCGCCGTATCAGGCGTTCTTGCAAGCCAATCCGTTTATCAAAGCCTACAACGATCAAATGCCGGTGGGACGGACGCGGCCTTCGATCCCGCAATATCCGGCGTTGTCACTGACGTTGGGGAAGTATTTGGAAGCGGCGTTGTATGGCAAGCTGTCGGCGCAAGAGGCGCTAGACAAGGCGGCAACGGAAGTGAATGCGATATTGCAGAAGGCGGGAAATTGATGGCATCCTGCTGGGGCAAGGAGGACATTATGCAAACCGAAGTTTTGATCGAACGCATCAAAAGCCTACCGCCGAACATGCTGGTTGAAGTGGAAGCCTTGGTGGACTCGCTGGAGTCGAAATCCGGGCAAGCCATCAGCAACGCGCGACAGGCGCGCTTTGACGCGATTGCCGCTTACGCCGCGCAACACGCGGGCACGGATGCCGACCTGGACGAAGAGCTTGAACAGGCCGCTGTCGAGCACTTGCTAACGCTGGAAGAATACGAGCAATGAAACGCGGGGATGTCTATTGGGCCGATCTCGCGCCGCGTTCCGGCTCGGAACAAAAGGGCCGGCGGCCCGTCATCATTGTTTCGCACGACGGATTTAACCTGTCGCGGGGCTGGAACTCTGTCATTGTCGTCCCGACTTCGACTTCGCAAGCACAAGCCAAGCGCGGCGCAACCGGTGTTCTTTTGCCGGTTGGCGAAGGCGGATTAGCCCAGGAGAGTGTCGCGTTGTGTCATCAAGTGACAACACTTGACCGGTCAAAGCTGTTGCAAAAGATCGGCGCGCTTTCCGCTGTCTGGCTGGCGAAAGTGGAGCAGGGCTTAGTTGCCGCGCTGGATTTGCCGTAACCGATCAAAATGAATGCACGCAAAGACAACCTGACTGCCTATCTCTTCCTGCTCCCCGCGCTGCTGCTGCTCGGCGTCTTCATCCTCTACCCGCTCCTGCAATTGCTCTGGGTCAGCCTGAACGAATGGAACATCCTGAAAGATCAAATGACCTGGGTTGGCTTCGATAATTACCGCGCGATCCTAAAAGAGGAAGGCTTTCGGCAGGCGCTGTTCAACACCTTCTATTTTGTCGCCGTGACGGTGCCGGTCGGGCTGGCGTTGGCACTGGGGCTGGCGCTGCTGCTGAATGAAAAGCTCAAAGGCGTAGGCCTGTTGCGCACGTTGGTCTTTACGCCGTTTGTGACTTCGACGGTGGCGGCGGGCGTGATTTTCATTTGGCTGATGGATTACGACCGGGGCTTGGTGAATGCGGCGTTGGCGGCGCTGGGCGCGATGCGCATCAACTTTTTGCAAAGCGAGACGTGGGCGATGCCGGCGGTGATCGTGATGACGATTTGGAAGCAGGCGGGCTACAACATGATCTTGTTTCTGGCGGGTTTGCAGGGCATTCCTGAGATGTATTACGAGGCGGCGGCAATTGACGGAGCTAAACGCGGCTGGCAAACCTTCCGGCACATCACTTGGCCGTTGCTGTGGCCGACGACGTTTTTCGTGCTGGTAATCTCGATCATCTTTGCGTTTCGTTCGTTCGAGCAGATGTTCGTGATGACGCGCGGCGGGCCGGTGGGCGCGACGACGACGCTGGTCTATTACATCTTCGACAAGGCGTTCAAGTTCGGCAATATGGGGCAGGCGGCGGCGGTCTCGACGTTAATGGTGGGGATTGTGCTGTTGATTACGTGGTTGCAATTTCGCGGGCAAAAGGAAGCAGAGATTTGAAATTACGGATTTGAGATTGAAAGCCAATGACCAAAGAGAGCAAAGCCCAAAACTGGATTCAATATGCGTTGGCGATTGGCGTGGCGCTGCTGTTCGCCTTGCCCTTGTTGGCAATGTTGACGACCTCGTTGCGCGATCCGGCCAAAGCGGCGGCGGGGTTTGCATTGCTGCCCGATAGCTTGCACTGGCAAAACTATGTCGCGGCGTGGCGGGCGACGAACTTCCCGCGCCAGTTCGTCAACAGTTTGGTGATGGCGCTGGGCGTGACGGCGGGGCAGATCATCACGTCGCTGCTGGCGGGCTATGCGTTTGCGCGCATGGAATTCTTTGGCAAGCGGGCACTATTTATGACGGTGCTGGCCACGCTGATTATTCCGTTTCAGATTTTGGTGATCCCGGTTTTCATCATCCTGGTCAAGCTCGCGTGGATCAATACCTATTGGGCGTTGATCGTGCCGTCGCTGGCGAATGCCTTTGGCATTTTCCTGTTCACCCAGTTTTTCAAAACGATTCCTTACGAATTGGAAGAGGCCGCATATCTGGATGGCGCAAGCCGCTGGACGGTGTTGTGGCGCATTATGGTGCCGTTGTCGCGTTCGGCCATTACGACGCTGTTTCTCTTCACATTCATCGCCGAATGGAATGACCTGTTCAAACCGCTGGTCTTCACTTCAACCAAGAGCATGCGCACCGTGCAATTGGGGCTGACGGTGTTTCAGGAACAGTTCAAAGTAGATTACGCCTTGTTGATGGCGGCGGTGGTGTTTGTGACGCTGCCGAGCGTGTTGCTCTTTTTCCTGGGCCAGAAACAGTTTATTAAAGGCATCGCAACGACTGGGTTCAAATAAAATTTTGCCACAGAGGCACAGAGATATTGAGCTTTTCTCTGGCTTTGCAACAACTCTCTCTTTGTCTCTGTGCCTCTGTGGCAAAATTCCGTAGTTGCCTTGGAAACAACGATTCAACGAGGAGCACCCAATGGAATTTTTACGCACGCCCGATGAACGCTTCACCAACCTGCCCGGGTATGATTTCGCGCCGCATTACGTCGAGATTAACGGCTTGCGCATACATTACCTGGACGAAGGGCCGCCCCTCGCCAATAAAGACGCCGCGCCTGTCTTGCTGCTGCACGGCGAACCGTCGTGGTGCTATCTATATCGCAAGATGATTCCGGTGCTGGCCGCCGCCGGGTACCGCGCCATCGCGCCCGACCTGATCGGCTTCGGGCGTTCGGACAAGTTGCCGCAGCGCGAGCAATACACCTATCAATTGCACGTAGACTTCATCACCGCCTTTGTCAAGGCGCTCGACCTGCAAAACATCACCTTGTTCGGACAGGATTGGGGCGGACTGATTGGCTTGCGCGTGGCGGCGGAAAACGAAGCCCGTTTTGCCCGCCTCGTCGTCGCCAACACGGGTCTGCCCACGGGCGATCAACCGATGACCGAAGGCTTCATGCGTTGGCGCGCGTATTCGCAAACGGTCGAGCACTTCCACGTCGGCGGCATCATCAAGGGCGGTTGCGTGACCGAACTCGCGCCTGCGGTCATCGCCGCCTATAACGCGCCCTTCCCCGACGACAGTTACAAAGCCGCCGCGCGTCAGTTCCCACTGCTCGTGCCCATCGCGCCCGACGACCCGGCCTCGGCAGCCAATCGCGCCGCCTGGGAAGTCTTGCGCCGCTGGCAAAAGCCGTTGCTGACGGCCTTCAGCGATGGCGACGCCGTCACGCGGGGCGGCGAGCGCGTCTTTCAAAAGCTGGTGCCCGGCGCGCAGGGCCAACCGCACAGCACCATCACTGGCGCAGGTCATTTTTTGCAGGAAGACAAAGGGGAAGAAGTGGCAAGCGTGGTGGTTGATTTCATGGCGCGCACGACCTAACACTTGCAGGTAAGGCGGCTGATTTCAACTTATATAAGGCAGGCAATGAACGCACAGGGCGCGGCGAACCAATGTCAGGGCTGAGATGACATCGGTCAGGCGCGTTCCGGGGTCAGCAACTGGTGCAGTTTGTCTTTGGTTTCTTGCAGGAACATGCGCGTCAGGCGTCCGGCGGCCACCGCATCGCGGGCGCACAGTGCCTTGACGGCTTTTTCCTGTACGGCGGTGCTGACTTGTGCCACGCGCAGATGCGTCGTGTGGTTATGCTTCTCGGTGATGACATAAAGCGCAAACAGCGGCGCGACCAGACGTTCAAGCGCCTGCGCGAGAAAGCGATTGCCCGAGGCTTCCCAAATTTTGCGGCGGCAAGCCAGATTCGCTTCAAAAAAGCGCGCCAGGTTTTCACCGGCAAGCTGCTGTTTCATCGTCTTGAACAATTCCCCGATGGCGGCGAGTTCCGCCGCGCTGGCGTGCTGCGCGGCCAGCGCATAAGCCAGCGGTTCCAACTCCAGACGAATATCAAAGATTTGCTGGGTATCCGCCAGCTTGAGGTTGGTGACGTGCGTGCCCGAAAAAGGCGTGCGCTCGACAAAGCCCTGATGTTCGAGTTCGATCAACGCCTCGCGGATCAAGCCCTGTCCGACGCCGAACTGCTGGGCGATTTTGGTTTCGACAAGCTGCTCGCCGGGCTTCAAACCACCCGCCAGGATGGCGTCCTTGAGCGTCGCCACCACGCGCACGCGCTTGGAAATCGGCTCAACCTTCTGAAACCCGATGGTCATCTCGTGATTCCTTCTTAAGAGTACAGTTGCGAGCTAATCGCGGCACGGTTCACTTTGCGTTGCTGATTTAACGCGGCTGATTATCCGATAATCTATTACCTGATTCAAGATTATCCGAAAAAATTCTTGACACTTGGTTATACCATCAATTATTTTGCGCGACACCAACCAGACGATGATTGATTCACACTTGCTTTGCTGTCTTGATGAATTCGAAATGCGCTACGCCGTAGCGTATTTGCTCACCACTTGTAGATAGGACTGATTTAGCTTTGCGGGAGAAATCCTGCTTGAAATAGAACTGGGCGGATAGGCTGCGGAACCTTGCGTTCCGCGTGTCTTCGCGCGCCGGTTCTGGCGCTGGGCTGGCAAACAGTGCTTCAGGCAGACGAGCCGCGCGGGCGCGCGCTGTGAACGGGGTCAGGCGACAGCATGAAAGAACGCCTGGGCAGAAAGCACGGAATCAAGCGCGCCAGCCCTCCCGGTGGATTCACTTCCACTCTTCGTTTCGCGGTTGTGCGCCCGGCGGCGTGGCGTGCTTGCGCGACAAACAGCCTGGTCATCGGATCGGCACGACTTTCAGTAGGAGACAATATGCAAAAACGTAAGCTCAACTTTACTACCAGCTTTTCTTTGCTGGTGCTGCTCAGCGGCCTGCTCGCGCTGGCGGGGCCGCCGGTCTTGGCACAGGCGGTGAGCGGCACGATTCTGGGCACGGTAACAGACGCGAATGGCGGCACCTTGCCCAATGCCAAGGTCACGCTTATTCATACCGCGACCGGCTTGACGCGCGCGCTCAGTACCGATGAAAGCGGTGAATATATCGCGCCCTCGCTGCCGACAGGCGTTTACAACATCACGGTCGAGGCAAGCGGCTTCAAGAAAGTATCGCTCACCAATGTGCAACTCGGCGTAGACCAAAAGGCACGCTTTGATGTCAAACTCGAAATCGGCGCCGCCACCGAATCGGTCACTATCCAGGGCACGACGCCGCTGGTGCAAACCGACAGTTCCGACCTGAGCGGCACGATCAACGAACGGCAGATCGTGAACCTGCCTTTGAACGGGCGCGATTTCGTGGTGCTGACGCGCACGCTGCCCGGCGTGCAGCGCGGCATTCCCGGCGCGAACATTGACGGCGCGGGCAGTCTGGCCTGGCGCGCCTCAGCGTCGTTTTCGGCCAACGGCATGCGCACGCGCGACAACAACTTCCTGCTCGACGGCGTGGACAACAATGAAACCTGGCTCAACTCCGTCGTGATCTTCCCCAGCATTGACGCGCTCGAAGAGTTCAAGGTGCAAACCAGCACCTACTCCGCCGAGTTCGGCCGTTCTTCCGGCGGCGTCGTCAACATCCAGATCAAATCGGGGCAGAATGCCTTTCACGGCAGCGCGTTTGAATTCCTGCGCAATGACAAACTGGATGCCAACGACTTTTTCAACAACAAGAATAGCCGCGCCAAACCGCCCTTCAAGCAAAATCAATTCGGCGCGACGGCGGGCGGGCACATCCGCCGCGACAAGACGTTTTTCTTCGGCGATTATCAGGGCGGGCGCATCCGCGACAGCAAAACCTATCTCTCGACCGTGCCGACGGCCAAGATGCGCACGGGCGATTTCTCTGAACTCGCGCGCGTCATCTACGACCCGCTGACCAACAAGCCTTTCACTGGTAACGTAATTCCGGCGGCGCAATTCGACCCGGCGGCCAAAGCGATCATTGATCAGCTTTATCCGTTGGCAAATGTCGCGGGCACCAGAGCGGCGAGCGGGCAGGTCATCAACAACTTCCTTTACAACCCCGTGCTGCAACGCGAGGACGATCAGTTCGACGGGAAGATTGACAATTACTTTTCGGCGGCCAATCACTTCTTCGGCCGTTACAGCTTCGAGCGCACGCACCGCTTCCTGCCCGCGACCTTGCCGCACGGCGATTCGGGCACGACGTTTGGCGCGGGCGACGGGCTGGTGCGCGCACAGAGCGTGGCCCTGAACGACACGCACACGTTCAGCCCGACCTGGTTGAATGAAGTGCGCGTCGGTTTCAGCCGCATCGCCTTCAAGGTGACTTCGATTGACGCTGGCACCAATCTGTCGAAGACCGTCGGCATTCCCGGTGTCAACATTACCGACACGGCCACGGCCCTGTCGCAAATTCAGTTCGGCCCCGGCGACATTCGCAACCTGGGCGCGAACTCGAATCAACCGTTGTTGACCTTCCTCGACACGTACCAGTATTTCGACAACGTCACGCACACGCGCGGCGCGCACACCCTCAAGATGGGCGCGAGCCTGACGTTCCGGCGGCGCAATGTGTTCAACGTGGATAACGTGGTCGGCAACTTCACCTTCCAACCGGCGTTGACCTCCAATTGCGCGGGCGTCACGGCGGCGTGCACGCTCGATTCGACCACAGGCTTTTCCTTCGCCAGCTTTGTGCTGGGCTATGCGTCATCAGTCACCCGCGGCTTGATGCAAGGCACGGTCGGCGAACGGCGGCCTGAATATGGCGCTTATGTGCAAGACGATTGGCGCGTCAACAGCAAGCTCACGCTCAACCTTGGGTTGCGCTACGACGTGTTCGTGCCATACGTCGAGCAGTACGACCGGCAAGCGAATTTCGACACCAGCACGGGCCGGTTCGTCGTCGCGTCTGACAGCGCCACGATCAAAGGCATCAAAGTCGGGCGGGGCTTGCAGACGACGCCGAAGAAAGACTTCGCGCCACGCATCGGCTTCGCTTACGACGTCTTCGGCGGCGGCAAAACCGTGGTGCGCGGCGGTTACGGCATCTTCTGGAACAACCCGCTGACCGGCACTTCGTCCCAGAAGCCGAGCAATCCGCCGTTCTTATTGTCAAACGCGCAGACGACCACGCTATTGCCAACGCTGAAACTGAGCGCCGGCATTCCTGCGCCGCCCGCGCTCAATCCGGCCGCCGTACCGTCAGGCACGACGCGCTCGATCTTCGATCCTGAATTCAAGGACGGTTATGCGCAGCAGTGGAATCTGAACATCGCGCATCAACTCGGCAAAGACTATGCGCTCGAAGTTTCCTACGTCGGCTCGAAGGGCACACACCTGGTCGTCAAGCAGGACATCAACCAGGCGGCGCCCGTGGTCGGCGTGCGCGACTCGAACGTCAACCGTCCGTTCATCACACTCGCGCCCGGCCTGCGCGCGCTCTCGCAAGTGCAAAGCCGTGGCTATTCCAATCACAATGCGCTGTTGGTGAAATTCTCCAACCGGTTCTCGAACGGCCTGGCCTTCGTCAATTCGTACACCTTTGGTAAGACGATTGACATCGTGTCGGATACCGAAGGCGCGACGCAGAACGCCTACAACTTCAACCGCGACCGCGCGGTGTCGGATTTCGACGTCAAGCACAACTTCACGTCGAGCTGGTCGTATGATCTGCCCTTCGGCAAAGGCAAATTGCTAGGCGGCGGGGCCAATGCGCTGGCCAACAAATTCATCGGCGGCTGGCAACTGAGCGGCATCCTGCTGGCGCGCGGTGGCCTGCCCCTCAACATCAATCAGTCGCAAGGCGTGCTCTCGACTGGCACGGGCAATCGCCCGAACCGGCTGGCTTCGGGCAAGCTCGACAATCCGACAATTGACAAGTGGTTCGACCTAGCGGCATTTCAAGTGGTGCCCGACAGCACGGGCACCTACGGCAATTCGGGCCGCAACATTTTGCGCGGACCGAAGCAGGTCAACGTTGACCTGTCGCTGGTCAAGAACACGCGCTTCAAAGAACGCTTCGAGCATCAATTGAAGTTCGAGTTCTTCAACGCCTTCAATCACGCACAATTCGCCAACCCGGGCAACACCATCGGCACGGCGGCGGCGGGCACGATTTCGAGCCTGCTCTTCGGCTCGACGGCGCGCCAGATTCAGGTGGCGATGAAGCTGAAATTCTAACCAGTGCAGGCGGGATGATTCGGCAAATCGTCCCGCCCTTTTTTACAGACGGGGAGCGTGAGCGACCTGCGCCTCAGCAACAGACACATTTGCGAGGCGCAGGTCGCTTACGCTCCCCGTTCTGCACCAGAACATCTATGCATAACCAATCCTGCGACGAAACCAATTCAACGAATGACCTGACGCGGCGAGATTTTCTGCGGCACACCACGCTCGGCGTCGGCGCGGCTTCGCTGTTGGCGGAATCCATCAACGCCGAGAACACGTCAACCCAGACCACCTCCGTTGCCCCGCGCCGCACAGGCTTGCTCTATCCGCAGCAAAACCAACTACGCAACCTGACCGATCTTTCCGGCTTGTGGCAATTCCAGCTTGACCCGCAAGACGAAGGCGAACGCGGCAACTGGTTCAAGGCCCTACCCGCGCCGCGCCAAATCGCCGTGCCGTGCAGTTGGAACGATTTGTTTGATGACGCCAAAAATTATCTGGGCACCGCCTGGTATTTGAACGAAACCTGGGTGCCGCAAGGCTGGCGCGGGCAGCGTATTTTCATCCGCATCGGCTCAGCGAATTACGCGGCGAAGGTTTGGGTCAACGGCAATCTGGTCGCGCAACATCTGGGCGGCCATCTGCCCTTCGCCGCCGACATCACCAATCAACTGGTGTGGGATAAACCGAACGTCATTGCGATTGCGGTCGAAAACAAACCGCTGCCAGAGCGTGTACCCGCCGGGCCTTCGCCGGGCGGCGGCATTTTCAGCGGTTTGTTCGCCAGTTATCCCGAAGCGACGTATGACTTCTTCCCATACGCCGGGCTGCATCGCCCCGTACTGTTGTTCTCCGCACCCGCCACGCATCTTGACGACGTGACGGTGGTCACAAAAATCGAGGGCCAGGACGGCATCGTCAACGTCAAAGCCACGACCAACGACGCTTATAACGGCAAAGGCAAAGTCCGGCTCAACGGCAATGAAACGGAATTGAGCTTTCGCAACGGTACCGCCGAAGCGACACTGCGCGTGCCCAACGCGCGACTGTGGAACACGCAAGACCCGCATCTTTATCCGCTGAGTTTGACCCTGAATGACGGCGCGCGCGTCACTGATGCCTTTGCGCTCGACATCGGCATTCGCACCGTGGAAGTGCGCGGCGCGCAAATTCTGCTCAACGGCCAGCCCATCAAGCTCACCGGCTTTGGCAAGCACGAAGATTTTCCGATCAACGGGCGCGGGCTGAATCTGCCGCTCGTCATCCGCGATTACGAATTACTGAAATGGATTGGCGCGAATTCCTATCGCACCTCGCATTACCCCTACAGCGAAGAAGCCATGCTGCTGGCCGACAAGCTGGGCGTGCTCATCATTGACGAAATCCCCGCGGTCAGTTTGAACTTCAACGACACAGATGATTTGATCGCCGCGCGTTTCAAACAATGCACACAGCAGATCGCAGAACTCGTCGCACGCGACAAAAATCATCCGAGCGTCATCATGTGGTGCGTGGCGAATGAGCCGATGGCGGGCAATCCGCTGGCCGGCGGCGGTTCCCCCAAAGCGACCGAAGCGGGCAAACAATTTTTCAGCAAAATGTACGCGCAAACGCGCCAGCTTGATGCTTCGCGTCCGGTGACGATGGTCGGCGTGATGAATGGCCCGCCGGAATGGCTGGGCATTTTCGATGTGGTCAGCATCAATCGCTATTACGGCTGGTATGCGCTGGGCGCGAAATTGGATCAAGCCGAACAGGCGCTGGAAAAAGAACTGGACGCGCTCAACCAAGCCTTTGGCAAGCCCGTCATCATTACCGAATTCGGCACGGACACCGTCGCCGGGGTGCACAGTCAGCCCGATGAGATGTGGTCGGAAGAGTATCAGGTCGAATTCCTGCGCCGTTATCTGGACGTGGCGGCGCGCAAGCCTTTCGTCGCGGGCTTGCAGGTCTGGAACTTCGCCGATTTCAAAACCGGGCAAGGCATCGTTCGCATGGGCGGCATGAATTTGAAGGGCGTCTTCACGCGCGACCGGCGGCCCAAGATGGCCGCGCACTTTCTGCGCTCGCGCTGGCACGAGAAATGAAATAATGGTTGTGCCAATACCAGACTCAGCCGCTCCAGCTTGCAAGGTGAGCAAGAACGCTGAACTGGCGCAGGTCGTGGCTGATTTCATCGGCGGACGGCATAGAGCTTTGTGCCGGCGACCGGGCAGTGTTAGATTCCCGCCCATAGAGGTTATCGTTATGCAGATTCAATTCACCCTTCAGGTTTTCAAGGAAGCCCAGTTTTACGTTGCCTATGCACCCGAACTTGACGTCTCTTCGTGCGGCCCAACCGAGGCCAAGGCCAAGAGTAATCTGTATGAGGCAGTCCGTTTATTTTTGGAAGAAGCCGAAAAGCTGGGCACACTCAATCAAATTCTTGAAGAAGCTGGTTATGTCAAACGCAAGGGAATGCTAGTCGGCCCCAAATTCATCACAGTTCAGCAAGCTACCTTGCCATTCCAGTTTGCCAATGCCAAAGCTTAGCTCCGTTTCTTATCAGGTCCCGAAATGCATCTTCGAGTTGGACGGCTTTACGCACGTCCGCACGGAAGGCGATCACCTGGTTTTCACCAAGCCGGGCGTGCCGCGACCAGTCGTGATTCCCAAATACGCTGCCCTGCCGGTTTTTATGATCAAAACAACTTGCGCACTGCCGGGATCAGTCGCGAGCGTTACTTCGAATTGCTGGAAAAGTGTTAGCCACAAATGCCGTTTGACCGCTACGCCAGCAAATCATCCACCACCAACCCCTGCACATCCGTCAGTCTGAAATCCCGTCCAGCATAACGATACGTCAGCCGTTCGTGATCAAAGCCCAACAGCTTCAAAACCGTCGCGTGCAGGTCGTGTACGTGCACAGGCTTTTCCGCCGCCGCAAAGCCAAACTCATCGGTCGCGCCGTGCACATAACCTTGCTTCACGCCGCCCCCGGCGAGCCACATCGAGAAGCCGTGGTTGTTGTGATCGCGGCCCCATTCGGCGCGATTGCTGCCGCCGGATGGCCCGGTCAATTCGACGACAGGTGTGCGTCCGAATTCCCCGCCCCAGATGACCAACGTGTCGTCGAGCATGCCGCGCTGTTTGAGATCGGTGAGCAGCGCGCCGATGGCTTGGTCGGTGGCTTGGGCGAGTTGTTTGTGCGCGGTGGCTAGATTGTCGTGGCTGTCCCAGGGTTGGTCTTTGCCCTGCCACACCTGCACGAAGCGCACGCCGTGTTCCAACAGCCGCCGCGCCAATAGTACCTGCCGTCCATAGAGATTCTCGCCGTAAAGTTTGCGCACGTGTTCCGGCTCACGGCTGACATCAAACACGTCGGTCGCTTCGGCCTGCATGCGATAGGCCAGTTCGTAGGATTGAATCTGCGCTTCGATCAGCGCGTCTTCCTGACGTTGCTGTTGATAGCGGCGATTGAGTTGCGCCAGCAGATCGAGTTGGCGGCGCTGTTGCGGGCGCGAGGTGTATTCGTTTTTGATGTGCTGAATCAGCCGCTCGACTTCGGTTTCTTTGGTGTCAATGTGCGTGCCCTGATAGACCGACGGCAAAAAACCCGCCGTCCAATTTTGCACGCCGCTGACCGGATAGCCGAATGGGCACAGCACAACAAAGCCGGGCAGGTTTTGATTTTCGGTGCCCAGGCCATACGTCAGCCATGCGCCGAAGCTGGGCCGCAACTGGCGCGGGTCGCCGCAATTCATCAGCAACAGCGACGGCTCGTGATTGGGCAAGTCGGTGTGCATCGAACGAATCACGCACAGTTCGTCTACGTGCTGGGCCGTGTGCGGATAGATTTCGCTGACCTCGATGCCGCTCTGCCCGTGCTTTTCAAACTTGAAGGGCGAGCCGAAACCTACGCCAGTCTTGCGCTCGGTCTTCAGGTGAATCGGCAGCGTCTGGCCGTCGTATTTGGTCAACATTGGCTTGGGATCGAAGGTGTCTACCTGCGACGGGCCGCCGTTCATAAACAGGTGAATCACACGTTTGACCTTGGGCGCGAAATGCGGCGCTTTGGGCGCGAGCGGATTGGCGAGGCGCTTGTCTTCGGCCAACGCTGTTTGATCGGACAGTTGCGCAAAGGCGAGCGCGCCAAAGCCCATGCCGCAACGGTGCAACAGTTCGCGGCGGGTCAGGAAGTTGTCAGCCAACTCAGTTTTGTGGTGAAACATAACCGGCCTTTCTTTCCAATCAATTCAACGGGCGTTTATCCACACGCTCCAAATACTCCGTCAACAGTAACTCTGGGATTGAAGCGATGACCTCGTCGCCTTCATCCCAACGGAACATCTTGGGGATGCAGCCGACCTCAATGGACGGAGGCTGTTTCTCATAACGCGGCGTATATTCAATTTCGCAATAGATTGAATTGGCATGACACGCGTCAAGCACCGCCGCAATGATGTTGCCGTGATGCGCTCGCGCGGCATCCACCTTAAGCCAGTTGCCAAAATACAAAGCCTCAAACTGGCCATCAACTTTACGGCAACGTTGTGGTTCGGCCGTTGCCCATTTTGCTAGCAACGCTTCGATCTCAGCTTGCGCATCAGAAACACGATCATCCGCAGTTTGTTGTATCGGCATAACTCCTCCTTCAATCCAGCACCAGAAATTCCGCCGCCGCCAGCAAGGTTTGCGCGTAGCGTTCCCACGCCGTCAGCGGCGTTACCCACGGCGCGCGAAAATCACGCAGCGAATCCCACGTCTCGCCGCTGCCAGCATCGTTGCCAGCTAGGCGTTGAATCGTCACCGCCCATTTGAAGCCATTGCCCGCCGAGCCTTTGCTGACCTCGGCGACGAAATCGAGCGTGTCGCCGCGTTGCACGGCCACTTCTGCAACAGCAGTCGAGGTTTGCTCTGGCCGCGCCGTCCAGTTGCCCGCGCGACCGTTGCGGCTGGAAACAATGTGCGCCTGCACGCCATCGCACTTGCGGCAGCCGTTCTCAAAGGTCTGTTCCAGCACGCCACCAAGCTTCACGCGGCCATCAAAGGGCGCGACCCAGCGGCGGATGAGCGCGTTCGCTTTGCCTTCGTAAATCAGCCCGCCCTTGTTATTGAGCAACGCCAGCGAGGTGCGCGGGTCGCCGGGCATCGCGGAGTTGCGCCATTCGCCCTGCAAAAACCAGGCGAAGGGTTTGAAGGTTTTGACGCGCTCGGCCTTTTCATCCAATTCGCCCTGGCCGTATTGCCACGCCTGGCTGTACGTGTTGTCCAAGAGAACTTTGTCGGTGTTGGCAGGTTCGTTGATGAATTGCAGCGCCAGCGCCAACTCGCCAGCCCCAGGCCGACGGTTGTATAGCAAGCGATAGAGTTGCGCGATGCGGCGGCGCGGATTTTTTTCCGTCGCGATTTCGGGTCGCTGCAACAGCGCGCGCGCCTGTTCGATGACAAATGGACTGTTCAGCAGCAACAGCGCCTGTTGCGGCACGGTGGTCAGGTAACGTTGCGGGCTGTGCGCTTCGGGACTGGCAAAATCGAAGGCCAGAAAATCGCCGGGCACGATGGCGCGATCAATAAACGAATAAAGCGTGCGCCGCTGCATAAACGGCCACGCTTCAGCACTGGCGGGCAAGCCGGCGAGCTTGAGATCAAGCTTGCCACTGGCTTGTAACAAGGCGTCGCGCAACTCTTCAATATCCAAGCGTCGCCGGTTCATGTGCCACAGCAACTTGTTTTCCGGATCACGCTGGCGGGCCGCCGCGTTGTCGGTGCTGCTTTGCTGATAAGCGCGTGAAAGTACCAACAGCCGGTGCAGCTTTTTCAGTGACCAGCCATCCGATTGCGGATTGCGGATTGCGGATTGCGGATTGTCTGCGTCGTTCATAAACGTCGAGGCCAACCAATCCAATAACGCCGGATGCGTGGGGGCTTCACCGCGTGTGCCGAAATCGCTGGGGGTGCGCACCAACCCATTGCCGAAATGATGCTGCCAGATGCGATTGACCATGACGCGCGCCGTCAATGGATTGCGCGGGTCGGCAATCGCCTGCGCCAGTTCCAAACGCCCGCTGCCGTTCGTGAAAGGCTTGCGGTCAGGGCCGGCGAGGATTTGCAGGAACTGCGGCTGCACCTGCTCGCCTTTGTTTTCAGGCTTGCCGCGCAGGAAGACGTAACCGGATTGCGGCGTTTCGGCATCCTCGACGCTTTGCGCGCGCGGCGGCGCGCCGCGATAGGCTTGCGCTAAAAAGAGACTTTCCAGCTTGCGGCGGCTGCCGTCTTCGTTTTGCTTGTCGGTCGAGAGGCGCACCGCTTCGTAATCGCTGAAGGGAAAGTTGAGGGGCGAGTCAGCGCCGCGAATCACCTGTCGCAAGGCTTCGACGTGGGCGTCAGTTAGCGTTTCCGGCTTGTCGTATTGCGCAAGCAGTTTGCCGTATGTTTCCGCCGCCTCGTTCAGCGAAGCGGGCGGCTCTTTGAACGCTGCGCGCACCAGCGGATTGGCGGCCTGATCGGTCAACACAGCAACGGCCTTTACTTTGAATTCCGCGGCGGGCAGCGTGCTCAGGCGTTGCCAGATGGCCCAAACCGGATTGTCTTTGGCTTGTTGCAAGTAAGTGCGCCAACGGCGCAGCAGGTAAACGTTGTAATCCTTCTCTTGGGCATACTTTGGTAACTCACTGTCTGGCAACGCGCGGGCCTCGGCGGCGAAGCGCAGCGATTTCGCCAGTTCGGGCGCACTGGCATACAACTCTTTCAACTTGGGAAAGCGCGCCGCACGCTTTTTTTGAATGTCGGTCTCGATCTTCTTTTCTTCGGCTTTGGTTTCGGCTTCAAACTCACCGCCCACGGCTGCGTTCGGATCAAGCAGCGGCAATTGTTTCGGCTCGCGCGTATTGCTGAAGATGTTGTAAAGCGCGTAGTAATCGCGCGTCGGAATCGGATCGAATTTGTGATTGTGGCAGCGCGCGCAACTGACCGTCAGCCCCAGCAAGCCGCGCGAGACGACATCAATCTTGTCATCCAGCCGTTCGTGCTGATTCACATTCAGCCCGCCCCGGCTGAGCGAAACGAAACCGAGCGCCGCCAGATTACGCCTGTCATTGTTGGGCAATTTGTCCGCCGCCAGTTGCTGCACGATGAATTGGTCGTAAGGCATGTCTTCGTTCAACGCGCGCACCACCCAGTCGCGGTAGGTGTAAGCAAAGGGGAACCAGCCTTGCAGATTGCGGCCCGCGTCAATCATGCCCAACGTATCGGAATAGCGCGCGACATCGAGCCAGTGCCGCCCCCAGCGTTCGCCGTAATGCGGGCTTGCTAACAACCGTTCGACAACTTTCGCATAAGCATCAGGCGCACGGTCGGCCAGAAAGGCTTCCATTTCGGCGGGCGGCGGCGGCAAGCCGGTCAGGTCAAAAGTCACGCGCCGCAACAACGTGCGTTTGTCGGCGGGCGGATTGAAGCTCAAGCCTTTGGCTTCGAGTTCAGCCAGTAGGAAGGCGTCTACCGGATTGTTCGTCGCGCCTTTGACGGCGGGCACGGCGGGCCGGCGCACGGGTTGAAACGACCAGAAGGCTTGGTGTTCGGGTTTGATGAGGTATTCGTTTTTGGTGGCGAGGGTGACGGGCCAAGGCGCGCCGCCTTTGATCCAGCGCGTCAGATCGGCGATTTCCGCATCGCTGAGTTTCGCGCCGCCTTTGGGCATGCGCAGCGTGGCGTGCGTGTGGTTGACGGCTTGTAGCAACAGACTGTTGGCGGGATCGCCGCTGACGATGGCCGGGCCGCGTTGGCCGCCTTTGAGCAAGGCGGCGCGGGTGTCCACTCGCAACCCGCCTTTGGCCGCGTCGGCGTGGCAATCGTAACAATGCGCGGCTAGCAACGGGCGGATGCGTTGCTCGAAAAATTCGGTTTGGGCGGTGGCAAGGTTGGCGGGTGATTGCTGGGCGTGACCGGTTGGCAACCCATACAGCAACGCCAGCAAGCATAACGCCAGGCGTTTCACTGGGTGCACACGCAAGGATGATTCTGCTGGCAAACGCGCTTTGAGCGTCCGACAAGCTGCCAGCTTGTCGGCGGCGTGGCAGCCAACCGACTGGCCGCACTGCCGCAGCCGCCGACAAGCTGGCAGCTTGTCGGACATTTTGGGGTTCGCCAACAGAATCAAGGATGTGCGCGCGCCCAGGGCCGCCGCAATTTTCTCAGTAACACCTCTTGCGGAGATCATCATTTCATCCATTCACAGTTTGTACGCCTAGCAGTAGCCGGCCTTTGATCTCGCCCAAGGCCTCGACGACCGTCGCTTGTGCTTTTTGCTGCGCCAGCATGGTGCGCATGAAATCGAGTTGGCTCAGCGCCGAATCTGCTTCGTGGGGCCGTGCGCCGGTGCCAAAGGTGGCTTGATATTCGGCGATGATCTGCTCTTTGTTTTCGGGCAGTGTGCCGAGGTAAAGGTACCGCAACACCAGGGCGTCGGGGATCGCCACGCGCACCCAGAAGTCTTCTTTCACCGCCAGTTTCTGGCGCGCGGCGTTGACGCAATCTTCCAGCAAGCGCAAAAACTCTGGCTGCACGGGGGGCGTAGCGGTTTTCCGGGCGCGACCGGATTTGCGTTTGGGCGGTGCGGGCGCGTGTTCGCCCAGCAGAATGCGGCAGGCCAGCCAGTTAAAGGTGGAGTAATTGTCGCGCGGCTGGCCGCCGGCAACGCTGTGCTCACTGGCCTTTTCGTACCACTTGCCAGCCTGTTGCAAGGGCTTTTCGTACTCCTGCTGTTGCTGCGCCGCGAGCAGCGCCTGGCTCTTGTAAACACGGCCCAACAGCGAGAGCCGTTCGGTCGTTTCGCCAAACGCATCATTTAACCAGGTGAGCTGGGCGATAGCCTTCTTCAAACCCGGGCCTGCCTGCTTCACCAACTCCGGCTCCAAGTCCTGACCGGCGGTTTCGGCTTTGCGCAATTCACTATCTACGCGGCGGCTTTCCAGATTGGCGAGGCGTTCGACCGCGCGCAAAGAGGCACGCGCATCGTCCTTCTCGACGGCCAGCTTGTAAGCCTCAATCGCTTTGGTGAACTCGCCCAACTCGCGCCAGGTATCGCCAAGATCAGTCAGCATTTCGCCATCACGCAATCCGTCCGGCAGCGCTTGCTGCACACGTTCCAACCACTCGATCCAACGGCGATTGTTGAGCGGATCGGTGGCGTCGGGTTGTTCGGCAATGCTCTTGATTTCATCACGATATTCACGGCGCGAATAAAAACTCCCGTCGCCGTCGCCGCGGTTATACCCGGTGTTGAGGGTAAAACTGGGGTTGCCGTAACACTGATAAGCGCCCCAGGTATTGGTTTGGCTGTGCAGTTGGAACGTGCGTTGGCGCGCCGCCAGCACCGCTTCGCCGAAGCGTGTGCCGCTGAGCATCTCGCGATAAAACTCGTCGGCAAAGGTCAGCGCCGCGCCATCATCCACAGCCCAACCGGCGGCGATGACGGCTTTGACGCCGATCTTGATCAGTTCTTCAGCCACGCTCGCGGCCAACCGGTGCGGGTATTCGGTATTGAGCCGCCGCTGGTCGCTTTGGGCTTGCGCGTCGAGTTGGCCCAAGTGGCAACAGTTGATGAAAACCAGTTCCGGCACGGCGCGCAAGTTCACGATTTCGGTCGAGGTCAGATATTGCTCGCGGCCCAGCACGACGCCCTGCCGTTTGCTTTCGTTGGGATCGAAGACGCCGTGCGCGGCGATGTGCAGGATTTGATATTCGCGGGCGAATAATTCGGTGATGACATCGGCCCCATTGCGCTTGATCATTTCTGTCACCGCGAATTGCGCGGGTTTGAGGGCCGCCGCCACAAGCTGGGCTTCCTGTTGCGCGCCGAAAAGTTCGGGCAGTCCATGATCGGCGGCATCGCCGACCACCAGCGCGTTGCGTTCGCGCGCGGGAATGGGGTTGGGCCTGAAATCAACCGTCTTGAACTGGCGCAACATGCCGATTTGCGTGACGATGGGTTTGTCCTTCTGCGAGCGTTCGGCCAGCAATTCCCAGGGGTAACGCGCGGCTTCGCGATCCAGCACCAACAGCGTGTTCTCAGATTGATTCTTCAGCTCGTTCGGCACCAGCAATTCAAAGAGCGTGGTCGCCAGACTGGGATTGAAGGCCGGTTGCGCAATCGAGTCGCGCACCAGGCGATCCACCCAGAGCCGCTGCGTCGCCTGCATCAGATTTTCGGCGCGCGCCCGGTCGGTCAGCACTGTAAATTCCAGGCTGTCGTCTTCGGCCTTGCGGGCGGCAACTTCAAATTCATGCAGGCAGTTGATGAGTTCGATCAGATAGGCGCGTTGCGCCGGCACGCGCGCCGATTCCTCCATCACTTTTTCGATCAATCCGCGCAGCGTCTCGCGCGACGCCGGGGCGGCCCTGAGTTGGCGCAGCAATTCGGGGAAGCTCTGGTAAATGGCGGTGCCCGCCTGTTTGTTGACCCCCACAATCTGAATGCGCCGCCACCAATCATTGGCGTAAGGCGCGTAGGGGCGCTGATAACGTCCGCCGCGTTGCGGGTTGAGCAAATTGGGCGCGACCTCGATGCCCACTTGATCGCCGAATTCGGCGGGCGGTTTCAGGCGCAAGCGGTGCGTCGCGTGAATGGCCTGAATCGCCACGTCTTCGTAAAGTTCGACCAGTTCGACTTTATCAATGCGCACCTTGTCCCACAGCTTTTGCGCTTGCAGGATGCGGTTGGCATTGACGATGCCGGTCAAAATGGCTTCGACGGATTCGTCCACGGTCAAGGCGTGGCCGCCATAGGTGCCGATCATCAGCGTGCTGAACGCGGCTGACCGCACGCCCGTTTCAGCGGCGCGCGCCGGACATTCCGCCAGCGCCAGCGCATATTCCAGTGCCGCCGTCGTCACACCTTGCCGCACGACATCGGCGCGGATTTCGCCGATCTCACCCAAACCGATGATCAGAGCGCCGGGCGGTTGATTATCCGGTTTCATCAACACGACCGCCGCCGTGTTTTGCGGGCCGGGATAGCGATTGAGTTTGTGCCGTTCGGACAAACGTCCACCGAGCCGTTTATCCAGTACGGCTTCGGCATTGACGATGGGGGTGCTGGTGTAATGACCGACGGCGACCGGGTATTTGGCATAACGCAAATGCCCGTGCATCACCGAGACCTGCACCGTGTAAGCCGAATCGGCGGCACCGACGGTGAGGCGGCTGCGGCCACCCGAAATCTCATCCTGCAATTCTTCTTCGGTGGGGAAGACGGGTTCGAGTTCTTCGGCGCGCGTCACAATCGTGGCAGCCGCGCCTGCCCGGTCCAGCCGTGGTTGTTGCCGCAACCGATCCGTGCGGCCCTGTTCCAGCAAATCAGTGATGGCCGGGAAGAGCGGCGGATGATCGGCCATATCGCCGTGCACCACATCGGCGTAATAGGTCGGCACGTTGTCGAGTTTGCCCATTACGTAAGGCACGCGACCATCGCCCTGCGTGGTTTCGGTAACTTCCAACACGCCGTCGGCGGCGCGGCGCAATTCCAGCGGCGTGCGTTCGGCAAAACCGGCGACATAGACCATTTGCGCTGGGCCTGCCGCTTTGGTTTTCAATTCCGTGCGCCACGCGCGGGCATTCGCCAGCGCTTGCTTGTCAGGTAAGGGGAATTGATTTTCCGGTTTGAGCGGCGCGTTCAGCTTCTCCCAAGCGGTGGGGTCGAAGTATTCCTCCGGCAACAAATCGAGCACGCCGGGATAGGCGCGCAGAATTTGCAGCAACTCGGTCAGGTCGTGTTTGAAATCGAGCAGCGCCAGCATCTTCAGCAATTTTTCTTCGCCCAGCAGCATGCGGGCGATCTGGTGCGCGCCGTTATTGGGCGTGCCGAGCATAATCAAGCGCCCTTGCTGTTTGATGAGTTCCTGCCACAAAGCGCCATCGTGCGCGATCATGGAACGCGCGACCAACCCGCCCATCGAATGCGCGACCAAATGAATGGGTTTGCCAGCACTATCGGCGAGCGCGCCGCGCACCGCACGCACCAGATTTTCGCCCGCTTCTTTGACCGATTGCCGCCAATCATAGGCAAAGGGAATCACGCGATAGCTGCGGCTCAACTCTTCGACCAGGCGTTTGTAATCGCTCGCCATCAGGCCTTCCGGCAGCACTTCAGGCGCGAGATGATCAATCGTGAGTTTGCTCATGCCCCCGCGCAACAACGCCAGATGATCGAGCCAGACCGCGTTGCCCTGAGACTTCAGTTCGCTGCCCATAATGCCAGGCAGTACGAACACGGTGCCCTTGGCCGCCACCGGCTTGCCATCCCTGCTGACGGGGCCGCCACGCGCGGCGGCGACATCAATTTTCTCGCCGCCGCGTTGCGTCAGTTTGTCGAAGCCTTTGGTTTGCTCGAAGGGCTGCGCCTTGAGCGCCAGCCGCATGGCCAAACGGCGGCGCGAGTCGGCATTGAAAAAGTAACTGAAGTGATTGACGTCCGAGCCTTCGTCAAAAAAGCGCCAGGCTTGCTCTTGCCGCTTGAGGCCGCCATCCATCGCGCGCGTGTTGACGACCCAATCGTTTTGCTCCCACAACACGGCGTTGCTCAGCAAGGTCAGCAGCGAACTGGACAGCGAGCCGCCGATGGCGCCGTCGCCCGCAATGACGGCCAAATCCGCCGCCGTCGTCAGTCCCGGTTGATTCAAAAAGCTGATCAGCGGCGAGGACGGCATCATCGCTTCCAAGCCCGGCAACTCCGCCGGATTGGCGCGCAACTTGACCAGCGCGGTCATGGTCGCCTTGATGAAATCGTAGATCGGATTTTCGCTCAGCCCCGGCACCAATTCGATGGCGTGCAGCAGCGCCGAAAAAAAGTAATCCAGATTATTCGCCAGCCAGGTCGTGCCGCGCGCCGGACAGGCCACGCGCACAAAGCGTTCGATGTTTAAGCGCTTGCCCGCCGACACCTCCCAAAGTTTGCTCAGCAACTCGCGTTCATTGGAACGCGCGGCCTGCGCATCGCCATCACCGGCGCTGGCCTTGGCGTAAACTTGCAGCAACTCTTCGAGCTGCACTTCCTTGCGCGCGACCTGGCTGAGGCAAAGCAATTCGCCGACCAGCCCGCCGCGTGAGTGCGAAACGAGATGCAGCGTCGCGCCTTCGGGAATGACCTCCAACAAATCCAGCGCATTTTTGATCGGGCTGACGCTCAGCGAGCGATGTTCAAAGGCGAGAATGCGCGACCCGTAATCGGCGCGCAGTTGTTTCCATTCCTCGGTATTGGCGAGCTTGCCGAAACTGCCGTTGCTGCTCGAAGCCGTGCCGTGAATGAAGAGCAGATAAGGCTCGACGCCCGCGATGGTTTTGGCGTCTGTGACCTGCTTGTCCACCACAAGTTGCACCTTGTCATCAAAGGGGAACAGCCAGCCGGAACGATCCGCATCGCCTTCGTTGAGTTGCGCCAGGCTTTTCTCTAAGGTGCCCTCGACCAATTGGTCTTCAATGCGCCGCACGGCGAGGCGGGCCGCGCCTTTCGCCACTTCCAAAGCGGGGTCGAAGCCGATGACTTTCAGGGCTTTCAAAATTGCCGTCCCGGCAATCCCGCGCGTGGCGCCCGGCAAGGCAAAGGCGTGTGGCAGGCGCACTTGCGAATCGGGTTCGCCGGTCGCCAAGCCGCGCGATTTCGCCGCCTGTTTGTCGGCGGCCAGCTTTTGGGTGAGGCGTTCGCCCGAGACCCACAATTTCTGCCCGTTCTCGAATTCCAGTTCGACGACTTTCCCTTCCAGATCCTTGGCGTCGAGCGTGACAAATTCCGCAGGGCCGCCATCCCGCGAGGGCGGTTTGATGTTGAAGGCGCTGAGGACCTTGACCTCATCCTTAAACAGCTTTTTCGTGGGCGGCGCGGCGGCGGTATCAGGCGTGCCGGGAATCATCATTGTCGTAGGGGTGGCAGGGTTGGCTGGTGTTTCATTGGCCATGGGATGCTCCTCGTTTGTGGCTAGCCGGTGGCTAGATTGTGGGTTAATGGTGAAACTTACATTTTGGGTACGCACCGCGGCTTTGCACAAAGCGCCCCGAAAACAGTCCCCGATTTGTGCAACTCGGATTTTTGCACAAATCGGGGACTCATATCGCCTTGCAAAATAAGGCAATGTAACTAACCGATTTGTGCAAACCTTGAACGACTTATGCAAATTGAGCGGTTTGTGCAAAGCC
>JACPYM010000041.1 GCA_016196035.1 Acidobacteriota bacterium
AAACCAAGCACTGCCTTTAACCCATGAACTACGCTGACTTGTCACATCACGCGAATCAAAAAAATCGTCGCGCCGCGCCGGGCGGGGCGCAGCCTGCTCATTTTCCGCTTGACCCCGAAACCGTCTTTAGAGATGTTCCGTAATCTCTTCCTCTCCCAGAGATCGTATTTCTACGGACTTACCCTCCGTATTTCTACGGAGAAAAAACCGTAATTCAGCGGATACCCAAAGCCGCGCCGCCACGCCATGCTCCCGCCGTTCATATTCCGCACTGTTTCAGCAAACCAAATGATGATCTTGATTGTGGAAGACAATCCGTTGATGCGCGCGATGCTCCGCGAAACCGTAAGCGAATTTGCCGACACCATCATCGAATGCGCCGATGGCGACGAAGCTTTCGCCGCGTATCAAACCAATCTTCCACACTGGGTGTTAATGGATATTCAGATGGCGCGCGTAGACGGTTTTACCGCGAGCCGCCAGATCAAGGCCCGTTATCCCGCCGCCAACATTTGCATCGTGACCGCTTATGGCGATGCGCGAACACGGCGGCAAGCTGCTGAAGTTGGCGCGGTGGCGTTCGTGCTGAAAGAAAATCTGGAAGAGTTGAAAACGTTGCTTGGCTCAAGCATTTGAAGCCTGGGCGGCTTGTCTACGCTCAAGCACCGCTCCCCCGCTGTCTGGTTTGAGATTGTCATCAACAGGCGCTTTGGCAGTCTCGACAATCATCCGGTAAGTGCCCAACCCAAAATAGGAGACAAATTATGTTCGTTGGAATCAATGAGAAAGATATGGAAAAGAGGTTCTCGAAATTACTCAACGAGATTAACTCGAGTCCGGCCAAGAAAGCCGCCTTCCAAAAGAACCCGCTCAAAGTTCTCACCTCGGCAGGCATTCCCCTCGTGCTGAATTTCCCCACCGCAGTTACGGTGGGAGCACCAGCCCCCGCCCCCGGCGCGGTGAAGAAGTCCAAGCTTACAAAAAACGCGAAGGGCGTGACGGCGGCGGGCAATATCAGTGTGACCACCCATTGGTGGGGCATCAAGATCGTGACGGATGAGCAGTTCACCACGGACATCGTTGACGGCATCACCGACGCCAAAAAAATTGCCGCCGCTTTGGCCGGGCCACTGGCGGCGGCGGCGGGTGTGAGTGCTGCCGTGGCTGGCCCGATTGCGGCGGCGGTGGCGCTGGTTTTCGTGATCAAAATTGCGCAGATCAAGCTGACCGACTGGAATCACACCGGTGTCTATTGGCCGCTGACGTGGCTGCAAATTTTTATGCTGGCGGCCTCGCTTCCCCTGGGGCCGACGGGCTTAGCCGGATCGGCAGCGGTCTTTGTACACCCCATTCCCAATTAGAGCAGTTGGCCATTGGCGTGCCGCGCGGGTGGGACGATTTGCCAAATCGTCCCACCCGCTGCGTTACTCAACTTTCCCATCCACGCGCAAACCCCAACGAGGTGTAAAGATCGCTATGTCAGACCTTCGCAAATTCACGCTACTCACCCTGATCGTCGTCAGCGTGGCCTGGTTGGGCCAGCGGTTGTCCAGTGCCCAAGCCCAAAAACAGGTGCCGCCCGCCGCGCCCGCGCGCGTACCAGCGGCCAACACTGCGGCACCGGCAAGCCCGGCGGGTACGACTGTGATCTTCGGCAACAACGCGCCGATCACCATCAACGACGCCACCACCGCCTCGCTCTATCCTTCGACCATTACAGTCAGCGGCGTGAGTCCGGCGACGGTCACCGGAGTCAGCGTCAGGTTGCTGGGGTTCTCGCACACCTTCCCCGACGATGTAGACATCATCCTCGTTGGCCCGCAGGGGCAGCGCGCTGTGATTATGTCGGACGCGGGCGGCGGCAATCCGGGCGTCAGCGGCCTCAATCTGACTTTTAACCCGACTTCGACGAATGTCTTGCCGGATGAAGGGCCGCTCGTAACCGGCACAACCCGCCCGGCGAATTACGACCCGGCGAATGCGGACTTTTTCCCCGCGCCATTTCCCGCGCCCAACACGCTGACCGATGCGGCGGCGGATTTGAGCGTCTTCAATCTGACCAATCCGAATGGCGATTGGAAGCTCTATGTCGTGGACGATGCGGGGCAGGATGTGGGCAGCATTTCAGGCGGCTGGCTGTTGACCCTGACCGTGCCGACGGTGTTCACGGTCAATTCCACCGCCGACCCCGGCAACGGCGTGTGCGATGCCGCCGAATGCACTTTGCGCGAGGCGCTTAACGCGGCGCTGGCGAATACGGGCAACGGCGATTTGGTAAATTTCTCAGCGCTCTTCAATACGCCGCAGACCATCAACCTCCTGACCGTCTTGCCCGACATCAGCGAGAGCCTGACCATCCAAGGCCCCGGCGCGAATCTGCTCACCGTGCGGCGGGCCGACACCGCGCCCGACTTTCGCATCTTCAACATTCTGTCCGGCATTCCCAATGTCTCCCTCAGCGGCCTGACCATCAGCAACGGACGCGCTACCACCGGAGGGGTGGGCAGCACCGGCGGCGGCATTCTCAGCCAAAGTAATCTGACGCTGACGGGTGTTCACGTCACCGGCAATCAAGCGCTTAACAACGGCGGCGGCGGCGGGGTTGAATTAAACTCCGCCGACGGAGTTTTTACCGGCTGTACTTTCAGCAACAACACGGCAACTTTTGGCGGCGGGATTATCTATAACGGTAACGGCGGAGGAACTTTGCGCCTGATTAACAGCACCGTCAGCGGTAATATTGGCTCGTCTAACAGCGGCAGCGGTATCATCAATTTCAGCTTCAGCGGCAACAGCAGATTGGAAGTGACGAACAGCACCATTGCGGGCAATACCAATGGCAGCGGCATTCTCACCTCCACACAGAACGCCGGCAGTACCGCCACGACGACGCTCCGCAACACTATCATCGCGGGCAACACGCCAAACAACCTGGCAACCCAAATGGACTTCGGCGGCGGCGCGGCGACGTTCCAGACGCTCGGCTTCAATCTGAGCGACAACTTCAACAACCAAATTACGCCCGCCGTCAACGACATCACCACCGCGACGCCGCGCCTCGGCCCGCTTGCGCTCAACGGCGGCACGACGCCGACCCACACTCTGCTCGGCGGCAGTCCCGCGCTCGATGTGGGCAACGCTTCCGGTTCGGCCACCGACCAACGCGGCGTCGCCCGCCCCGCAACCCTAGCGGACATCGGCGCGGTGGAGATGCAGTCCATCCTCGTCAGCAACACCAACGACAGCGGCGCGAACAGTCTGCGCGCAGCCATCAACACCGCCAACACCAACGGCGCGGGGCTGGACGACATCATTTTCGACAACAACGTCTTCAACACGCCGCAGACCATCACGCTCACGTCGGGTGAACTCGCCATCAACTCAAGCCTCACTATCAACGGCCCCGGCGCAAACCTGCCGACGATTTCGGGCAACAACGCCAGCCGTGTGTTTAATATCAACTCCGGCTTTACCGTGAGCCTGAACGGAATGACCATCACCGGCGGGAATGACGGCGAGGGCGGCAGCATTCGCAACAACGGCACGTTGACGGTGACCAACACGACCATCGCCGGCAATACGGCAACCGGCATCGGCGGCATCGGCGGCTTCGGCGGCGGCATTTTCAACGGCGGCACGTTGACGGTGACCAACTCGACCGTCTCCGGCAATACGACAAACACCGGCTTCGGCGGCGGCATTTTCAACGGCGGCACGTTGACGGTGACCAACTCGACCGTCTCCGGCAATACGGCAGCATTAGGCGGCGGCGGCGGCATTAGCAATGGCGGCGGCACGTTGACGGTGAGCAACTCGACCATCTCCGGCAATACGGCAAACGGCGGCGGCAGCGACCGCGGCGGCGGCATTGAGAACCAGGGCAACCTGACCGTCACCAATTCGACCATCAGCGGCAATCGCGTGCCCAACGGGGACAACAACGGCGGCGGCATCTATAACAATAACGCCAACGCAACCATCACCAACTGCACCATCACCAACAACTCGGTGGGGGGCGCATTCAGCGTGGGCGGTGTTTTCAGGCAAGCAGGAACTGTCACCATCCGCAACAGCCTCATCGCGGCGAATGTCAACAACGCGACTCAGCCGGATGTGAGCGGCGCATTTGCTGCGGCTTCCGCCTTTAATCTGATTGGCAACGTCGGCACGGCGACAGGCTTTACGCCCGCCAACCAAAACCAAACCGGCAATGGCACAACGCAAATCAATCCGTTGCTCGGCCCGCTCACCAACAATGGCGGCACAACGCCGACGCACGCCTTGCTGCCGGGCAGTCCCGCGCTGGATAAAGGCGGTGCGGGCGTCACGACCGACCAACGCGGGCTGACGCGCCCGGTCAACATCACCAGCATCCCGATGGCCAGCGGCGGCAACGAGTCCGACATCGGCGCGTTCGAGTTTCAAGGCCAGCTTTTGACCGTCACCAAAACCGCCGACACCAACGACGGCGTGTGCGACGCCGATTGCTCATTGCGCGAAGCGCTGGCGGCGGCGGCGGCGGGCGATGGCATCGCCTTCGCGGCGCTCTTCAACACATCGCAGACCATCACACTCGGCGGGACGGAACTTGCCATCGGCAAAAACTTAACCATCAACGGCCCCGGTGCGAACCTGTTGACCATTTCGGGCAACAACACCAGCCGTGTGTTCAATATAGGCTCCGGCTTTACCGTCAGGCTGAGCGGGATGACCATCACCGGCGGGAATGCCGACTCCGGCGGCGGCATTCGCAACGACGGCACGTTGACGGTGACCAACTCGACCATCTCCGGCAATACGGCAAACGGCCTCGTCGGCGGCGGCGGCGGCGGCATTTCCAACGACGGCACGTTGACGGTGACCAATTCGACCATCTCCGGCAATATGACAAGTGACTTCGGCGGCGGCATTCGCAACAACGGCACGTTGACAGTGACCAACTCGACCGTCTCCGGCAATACGGCAGAATTAAGCGGCGGCGGCATTTTCAACAGCGGCAGCAGTACGTTGACGGTGACCAATTCGACCATCTCCGGCAATACGGCAAACGGCCTCTTCGGGAGGGGCGGCGGCATTGAGAACTTGGGCAACCTGACCGTCACCAATTCGACCATCAGCAGCAATCGCGTGCCGAACGGGGACAACAACGGCGGCGGCATCCGAAGCGATCTCGGCAACGCAACCATCACCAACAGCACCATCACCAACAACTCGGCGGCGGGCGCAGCCAGTGCCAGCGGTGTTTTCAGAGTCAGCGGCGCTGTCACCATCCGCAGCAGCCTCATCGCGGCGAATGCCAACAACGCTGCGCAGCCCGATGTGGTCGCCAACGGCGGCACGGGCATTACCTCCACCGGCTTCAACCTCATCGGCAATCGCGGCGCGCTTACGTTCAGCGGCACGGGCGACCAGAGCGGCACGGGCACGAATCCGCTCAACCCGCGCCTCGGCCCGCTGCAAAACAACGGCGGCCCGACGCTCACGCACGCCTTGCTCGGCGGCAGTCTCGCGCTCGATGCGGGTAATAACACAGGCTCAGGCCAAATCACCGACCAACGCGGCTTGGCCTTTAATCGCACCGTTGATTTGCCCGGCACCGTGCCGGGCAGCGACAACACCGACATCGGCGCGTTTGAGGCACAGACCATTCCCGCCGCCGCGCCGCCGCTGGTGGTGTCTATCGTGCGGGCGAGTTCCAATCCGGCCAATGCGGGCACGAGCGCCGGTTACACCGTGACGTTTAGCGCCAATGTTAATCCTGCCGGTGTCGGCGCCAGCGATTTCACGCTCACCACGACGGGCGGGCTGACCGGAGCGGCGATTACCGGTGTTTCAGGCAGCGGGGCGGTCTATAACGTGACCGTCAACACCGGCACGGGCAGCGGCACCCTGCGGCTCGATGTCACGGACGACGACACGATTGTGGATGGTTCAGGCGTGCCCCTTGGCGGCTTGGGCGCGGGCAACGGCAACTTTACGACGGGCGAAGCATATACCGTCAACGCGCCGCCGACGGCCAACGCCAACGCCGCCAATGTCACGACAAGCGGCGCGATCAGCTACACGTTCACCGTTACTTACACTGACGATCTGGGCCTCAACGTCGCCACGCTCGACAGCAGCGACGTGCGCGTCACCAGTCCGGTCGGCAGCTTCAACGCGGCAGCGGCGTTTGTCAGCGTGAACATCAACACCAACGGCTCACCGCGCACAGCCACCTATTCCATCGCGCCACCGGGCGGCAGTTGGGATTTCGCCGACAACGGCACCTACAGCGTCGTGATGCAGGCCAGTCAGGTTGCCGACACCAACGGCAGTTTCGTCGCGGCGGGCACGCTCACCACTTTCACCGTGAGTGTCTGCCCGGCCATCACAGTCAATCCGGCGAGCTTGCCGCTGGGCATCGCGGGCGTGCCGTACAGCCAAATCTTCACGCAAAGCGGCAGCGCGGGCGCAATCAGTTGGAGCGTCAGCGCGGGCGCCTTGCCAGCGGGCTTGACGCTGAATGGCTCAACCGGCCTTTTCGCGGGTCTCTCAGCGGTCAAGGGCGTCTTCAACTTCACCATCCGGGCCACCGATATAAACAATTGCAGCGGCACGCGCGCCTACACGCTGACCTTCAGACCCAAGGCCAAAGCCGATTTCGACAACGACGGCAAGACCGACCTGAGTATTTTCAGTCCCACCGCTGCGCCGCCGTTGACGAATTGGAGCGTCATCAACAGCGGCAATGGCGCGACCGCGACGCAGCAATGGGGCGCTGGTTATGCGCCGTATTTCGATGACATTGTGCCGGGCGATTATGACGGCGATGGCAAGGCCGATCACGCCATCTGGCGCGGGGCCGATTCGATCTGGTACATCCGCAGGAGCAGCGATGGGCAACCTTTCGTGCAACTCTGGGGCGCGAACTATGCGCCGTATTTCGACATTCCGACGCCGGGCGATTACGACGGCGATGGCAAGACCGACATCGGCGTCTTTCGCCGCAGCGGCACCTGGTTCGTGCGGCGCAGCAGCGACGGGCAAAACATGATCGTCACGCACGGGCAGCAGGACGACATCCCCGTGCCAGCCGATTACGACGGTGATGGCAAGACCGACCTGGCTGTTTTTCGACCTGGCGCCATTGCGCCCGCGCCGAACTGGATCATCCTGAATAGCTCAACGAACACCATCACCAGCATTCAATGGGGCGCAGGCTATGCGCCGTATTTCGACACGCCGGTGCCAGCGGACTATGACGGCGACGGCAAAGCGGACTTGGCGATTTGGCGCGGGGCGGATTCGATCTGGTACATCCGCCCCAGCGCGACACCGGGCAGCCCGATCCTGCAATTCTGGGGCGCGAACTATGCGCCGTATTTTGATATTCCGACGCCGGGCGATTACGACGGCGATGGCAAGGCGGATATTGCGGTGTGGCGGCGCTCGGGCACGTGGTTCGTCAAGCGCAGCACAGACGGTTCCTTCCTGATCCAAAACCAGGGGCAAAGCGGCGACGTGCCGGTGCCGGCGTTTGGCGTGCGGTAAGCCAGTCTCAGCAAGTTGCTCAACAGGCCGTGAACGTGCGTGCGTTCACGGCCTGTTTTGTTTCATCAGCGTAGCTTGGCCAACTGCCGCGTCATCTGGCCCGGCGCGAATTGTCCGCGCTGATGGCGTTGTGCTAAGTTTCCGCGCGCATCATCTCGGCGGAGAACACTGTTATGGCTTCAAGCACGACAGATGACATCACACGTTGGCTGCACGATTGGCAGAACGGCGATCAGACGGCCCTGGCGCAATTGATGCCAGCGGTCTATCAGGAATTGCGCAAGATCGCGCACGGCCATTTTCGCGGCGAACGCGCTGCGCATACCTTGCAAACTACCGCGCTGATTCACGAAGCCTATCTGCGGCTGGCGGGCCATGAGTTTCCGGCCTGGGAGAATCGCGCGCATTTTTATGGCATCGCCGCGCAGTTGATGCGGCAAATCCTGGTCGAATACGCGCGCAGCCAGAAGGCCGCCAAACGTGGTGGCGGCGCGGCCAAGCTCCCGCTTGACGAAGCGCTCACCGTCGTACCCACCGAAATGTCCAATCTAGTGGCGCTGGATGACGCGCTGCGGGCGCTCGAAGCCTTCGATGCGCGCAAATGTCGTGTGATTGAATTGCGCCACTTCGGCGGGTTGAGCAACGAAGAAATCGCCACCGTCTTATCCATCTCGCTCGCCACGGTCGGGCGCGAAATACGCCTGGCCCAGGCGTGGTTGCAACGGGAACTGACGAAGAAGTAGTCGGTAGTCGGTAGTCAGTAGTCAGTAGTCAGTAGTCAGTAGTCAGTAGTCAGTAGTCAGTAGTTTGAGAGATCAGCGCCCAATGGCATTTCATTACCCATTATCCCTTACTGCTCCTCGCTACCGCTCACCACTCACCGACTACTGACTACTGACTACTGACTACCGACTACTTCCTCCACCTATGACTCCTGAACGCTGGCAGCAAATCGAAGCTCTCTTCCAAGTCGCGGTTGAGCAGGAACCGGCGCGGCGCGGCGCTTTTCTGGCGCAAGCTTGCGGGGAGGATGCGGCGTTGCGCGCCGAGGTGAAATCGTTGCTGGCGCAGGAACAGGCCGACAGTTTCATTCAGGCGCAGGTCAAAGGCGTGGCGCGCGAATTCACAGCGCAGCAAGATGAGTTGACCGGCCAGCACATTGGGGTGTACCGCATCGGCGAACGCCTGGGCGAAGGCGGCATGGGTGTGGTTTATGCGGCGGTGCGCGACGACGCGCAATTTGAAAAGCAGGTCGCGCTCAAAGTCGTCAAACGCGGCATGGATACTGAATTCGTGCTCAAACGGTTCTGGCGCGAGCGGCAGATTCTCGCGCGCTTGGAACATCCTTGCATCGCGCGCTTGCTGGATGGCGGCATGACCGGGGATGGGCGGCCTTATTTCGTGATGGAATACGTCGAGGGGCAGCCGATCACCGCCTATTGCCAGGCGCGCGGCTTGGGCGTGCCCGAACGCCTGAAGCTGTTTCGCCAGGTGTGTGCGGCGGTGCAATACGCGCATCAGCAATTGGTGGTGCACCGCGACCTCAAGCCGAGCAATATTCTAGTAGCGCCCGCGCCCGACAGTCGGCCCGATGGCCCGGAAGATCAAGTGGGCTTGCCGAAGCTGCTCGATTTCGGCATCGCCAAATTGTTGGCGGCGGCTGATGACGCTGATCCGCAAACCCAAACCGCGACCGAGTTGCGGTTGCTGACGCCCGAATACGCCAGCCCTGAACAGATGCGCGGCCAGACGCTGACCACCACGACTGATGTGTATTCACTGGGCGTGGTGCTTTACGAATTGTTGACGGGACAGCGTCCGCACCAATTCAACACGCGCGCCACAGCCGCCGTGGAGCACGCCGTCGCCACCGCGCCGCCCAAACCGAGCGAAGCCGTCAGCCCGACGGGCGCGCCGAAATTGCCCAAACAACTGGCGGGCGATCTAGACAACATTGTGCTGATGGCGTTGCGCGCCGAGCCTGAACGCCGCTATCAATCGGTCGAACAATTCAGCGAGGACCTGCGCCGCTATCTGGCCGGCTTGCCGGTGACGGCGCGCGCCGACACCTTCACCTATCGCGCCAGCAAATTCGTGCGGCGCAACCGGCTGGGGCTGGCGGCGGCGTTGTTGGTCTTGCTCAGCCTGCTGGGCGGCATCGGCGTGGCGACCTATCAGGCGCGCCGCGCCGAACAGCGCTTTCAGCAGGTGCGCAAACTCGCCAACACTTTCCTGTTCGACTTTCACGACAAGATTCAACACCTGCCCGGCTCGACCGAAGCGCGCGAATTGCTGGTGAAAACGGCGCTCGAATATCTGGATTCACTGGCGCGCGATGCCAGCCGTGATGCCGCGCTCGAACGCGAACTGGCCGTGGCCTATCAGCGTGTCGGCGATGTGCAGGGCGATCCGTTCACGTTCAGTCTGGGCCATAGCGAAGCAGCGATGGAGAGCTATCAAAAAAGCCTGACGCTGGCCCGCCAGCAATTTGCCCGCGACCCGGCCAATCGTGAGGTGCGGCATATCCTGGCGGACGGTTATTTCAAGCTCGGCGTGCTGCAATCGGAAAACGGCGACAAAGTCAGCGGCTTACAAACGCTGCAACAGGCTGTCAGCGTAGGCGAACCATTGGCGCAACAGACGGGCAACGACCGCGATTTGGTCACAATCGAGAATGCCTACGACCGCATTGGTGATATTCAATTGGACAGCGGCGACCCGGCGCACGCGCTCGAGAGTTATCGCCATACACAACAACTCACCACGAAGCGCGCGGCAGAGCACCCTTCCGACAAGGCGCAGTACGCCGTGGGCGCTTGTTACAGCCACATCAGCGAGACGCTCGCAGCAATGGGCGATTTGGCGGGCGCGTTACAAAGTTATCAGCAGTCTTCGGCGATTAATGCGGTGCTGGTCGAACAATTTCCTGACAATGCGTTTTACCGCCGGGCGTTGTTGGTCAGCGAGGGCTGGGTCGGCAATTTTTATGGCAATCCGTTTTACCCCAATCAGGGCGACCGGCAAGCCGCGCGGCAGCATTACGAACGCGCATTGGCGCTAGCGGAGGCTTTGGCGGCGGGAGACCCGAAGAACGCCGCTTCGCAAATGGACTTAGCGAATGCCCAGGCGCGGTTGGGTACGCTCGCGGCGGATGGCGATGCCAAAGCGGCAGTGCAGTCTTATCGCCGGGCGCTCGCCGTCATCCAGGCTTTGCTGGAAAAGTCACCCAACGAATTCCGTTTTCTGCGCCGTCAGGCGAATTACTGGCGCAGCCTGGCGGTGCCGTTGTTGCGGCTGGGAGATCGTGCAGGCGCGCTGCAAACTGCGCGACAGGTGCTAACCCTTACTGAAACGCTGGTGACCAGACACCCCGCTGATCCCGATCTGCAAAACGATTTGCGCGCGGCGCTGCACACACTCGCCGATTGTTTACTGGCGACAGGCGATCACGCGGCGGCGCTGGAGTATTACCGCCGCGCGCTGACCATCAGCGAAACCGCGGCCAACGCGCATCCAGCCAGTTTTTATGAACGCTGGCATCTGGCCGACAGTTACGCCAACCTCGGTCGTTATTACGCGACGCTCGCCGCCCAGCCGCAGCCCGCCGCGCAACGCCTTACCCACTGGCGCACCGCGCAACAATGGCAGCGCCAAGCGCTGGCCGTTTGGGACAACTGGCTGGCGGCTCATCCGCCCAATACCTTCACCCAAGCGCAACGTGCCCAAGCCGCGCAACATCTGGCACATACCGAAGCCGCCTTGGCACAACTCACGGGCAGTGCTGTTCCCGGCCAGTGAAAGCCGCCTGTTCGACCATCTCTTAATACTGTCCGCCATAATTCCTTTGAGGGTTGTTCGTCACGTTTTCGCCGCGGTTGCGGCGGCTGACTTTAGCCGTGGGTGTAACCCACGGAGAACGCCGTTGAGATTTTGGCGTCGCGTCAGCGACGCCTGAATTCAAGCGTCGCTGACGCGACGCAGAAAACATCGCTATCCTTCCCGGCGTTGAAAACGCCGGGCTAAAGTCAGCCGCCGCTCACGCGGCGCAGAGGTAGTGATTGAACCCTCAACGAATTTACGGCGACCATCTCTTAGCATTCAGTCTTCCCTGATAACTTTTTTGGAGTGCGGCGACTCGTCGCCGCTTTGCGTTGGCTTGCAACAACTGTAGGAAACCAGCGACCGTCCGCCGCGAATGAAAAGCGGCGACGAGTCGCCGCACTCCAAATCTGGTACCGCAAAATTTAGCCCAAGAAATTTTTCCTGGACGTGAGCGATTTGGGCGGCATTTTTCGCGGGTGTAGGTGAAGGCGGAAGTCGCCTTCGACACTAAGCAAAGCCTGACGCTTTGCCGCACGATTAACTTTTTGAGCAACGAAGGAGAAGACACTATGAAAAACAAATTCTATTTGACCCTGACCACACTGGCACTGGCGAGCGCGTTGATGCTGACGGCACTGGCCCAAGGCCGCCAAGCGCCGCCGCCCACGAACATCAACCCATATGCGGGGATGACCGTGACGCCCTCGAAGAAGGTGATCCTGCCCTGCAAGAACAGCGGCGGTCATCAGGATGTCTCGAAAAATATGAGCATCACCAATACGACCGGCAAGACGCTGGCGGCGAACACCGAGGTCTTTTACAAGGCCAGCGATGGCGACAGCGGTTCCAACGATCTGAGCGCCGCGCTCGCGGTCAATGCGCAAGGGACCATTCACGGCAAGGCCGGACAGAATTACACCTGTCAGGCATGGGTGTTCGTTAAATAACCAGCCGCGCGGACAGGCGCCGCTGATCCCACACAACGCAATCATCAGGACGAAACAAAGGGGCACCCGGCGTGCCCCTTTGCTTTGCCCAAACCAGCCAGAGAAGGAGAACCAACGATGAAGCAGGCACAAAAAGTTTTGGTGCAAACCAGCTTCGCGCAAGTCGCCGAAAGCGCCGAGACCACCGCCGCGCTCTTTTATCAACGGCTTTTTGAACTCGATCCAGCCTTGCGGCCACTTTTCAAAAGCGACCTGCGCGAACAGGAGCGCAAGCTGATGCAGATGCTGGCCGTGGCCGTCAGCGGACTCGACAACCCGGCGGCGCTCAAACCCGCGTTGCAACGGCTGGGCGCGCGGCATATCGCCTACGGAGTTCAATCACACCATTACCAAACCGTCGGCGCGGCGCTGCTCTGGACGCTCGAACAAGGGCTGGGCGCGGCGTTCACCGACGAGATGCGCGCGGCCTGGACGGCGGTTTATACGCTGGTCAGCGAGACGATGCAACAAACCATGCAAGAGGCGGCGGTTGCTGCCTGACCTGAAACACAAAGACGAAACAGAAGGAGAGGAACATTATGTTACGCAAGTACGACACAATTTCACGGCAGGCGCTGCGGCTGGTTTTGGCCGTCAGCGTAATAACACTCTTGCTCACCGGCGCGGCGCGGTCGCAAACGGCGGCGGACGGCTTCAATCCCAGCGTCAACGGCAACGTCTTCGCAATGGCGGCGCAATCCGACGGCAAGCTCATCATCGGCGGCAGCTTCAGCGTGGTGAATGGGCAGCCACGCAGCAATCTGGCACGGCTCAATGCCGACGGCAGCCTTGATGCGAGTTTTAATCCGGGCGCGAACAACGGCGTCTATGCCCTGACGGTGCAAGCGAACGACCAGATCATTGTCGGCGGCGGCTTCACCACGTTGGGCGGGCAAGCGCGCAGCCGCCTCGCGCGGCTGAACGGCAATGGCACTCTCGACAACACGTTCAATAATTCGGGCGCGAATAACGTGATAGGGGCCATCGCCCTACAGCCGAACGGACAGATACTGGTCGGCGGCGCATTCACGGCGCTGGCTGGGCAAACACAAAACAGAGTCGGGCGGCTCAATAGCGACGGTACGCTCGACGCCGGTTTCAGCGCCGCCGCCAACTTCGATGTCCGAGCCTTCGCCGTGCAAGCCGATGGGCGCATAGTGATCGGCGGCGAATCACGACCGTCAACGGGCAAACGCGCAATCACCTGGCGCGCGTCAATGCCGACGGCACGCTTGACGCCGGGTTTAATCCAAATGTGATGGGCCTTAACAATGCTACTTCCATCCTGGCGTTGGCTGTGCAAGCCGATGGCAAACTGGTGGTCGGCGGTTATTTCAATGCCGTCGGCGGACAGCCGCGCGGCAATCTCGCGCGGCTCAACCCGGATGGCAGTGTGGATGGCGGCTTCCTGGCGAATACCAGCAACGGGGTGTACGCCCTGGCGCTGCAAGCCGACGGCAAAATCATTCTTGGCGGCGTTTTCAACACCGGCGGCGGACAGCCGCGCAGCAACCTGGCGCGGCTCAATTCTAACGGCAGCTTGGGCAATTACAGTTCCGGCACGGATCAGGATGTCGCCGCGTTGTTGGTGCAAGCTGACGGCAAGGTGGTCGTGGGCGGCGCCTTTAACACCTTGAACGGTTTGGCGCACAGCAGCCTGGGGCGGCTTTACCCGAATGGCGGGCTGGATGACAACCTGGCGCTCAACGCCAACAACGCCGTGCATGCCTTCGCCGTGCAACCGGACGGCGCGGTGGTGGTGGGTGGCAGCTTCACCAGCCTGGGCCTTGTCTCGCTTGTCCGGCTGGGACGCGTGAGCGGCGCAATTGATTTGACATTCAACCCCGCGCCGAATGCCGACGTGCATACCGTCTGCGTGCAGCCGGACGGCAAGCTCATCGTCGGCGGCCTCTTCACGCAAATTGCCGGGCAGGCGCGCGCGCGGCTGGCGCGGCTCAATCCCAACGGCACGCTGGACGCGAGCTTTGCGCCGGAACCGAACGGCACGGTCGAAACTATCGTTCTGCAACCCGACGGGAAGATTTTGGTGGGCGGCGCATTCACCAGCCTGGGCGGTCAGGGACGCCAGCGCATCGCGCGGCTCAACGCCGACGGCACGCTGGATGTCAGCTTTAACGCGCAGTCGGCGGCCAGGTGTATGCGCTGGCGCGGTACGCGAACGGCCAAATCGCGGTGGGCGGCGCTTTCGCCACTATCAATGGCGCGGGGCACGCCAACCTCGGGCGGCTCAATGCCGACAGCAGTACTGACACGTCCTTCAACCCCGCGGCGAACGGGGCGGTTTTCGCGTTGTATGCTGAGGGCACCGATAATCTTTACGTGGGCGGCAACTTTACGACGCTGAACGGCCAGCCGCGCGGCTATTTCGGAGAATTGAATGGAAGCGGCGCGCTGTTTGTATATCCGGGCGGAAACCTGAATGGGCCGGTTTACAGCTTCGCTCCGCTCGCTTCCAACACACTGGTGCTGGGCGGCGGCTTCACGACCGTGGACGGACAACCGCGCCAACATCTGGCGCGCATATTCCAAGTGAACAATGCACTCGATGCGAATTGGAATCCGGGCGCGGACGGCTTGGTCAATGCGCTTGCCTTGCAAGCGGACGGCAAGCTGCTGGCCGGCGGCCCGTTTGCCACCCTTGGCGGCCAGGCGCGCGCGAATCTGGGCCGCCTGTCCGCCACGGCGGGGAGCATGCTGCGATGGAGTTTGTTCAACAACGCTACTCAGATTGGCTTTTTGTGGAGCGGAGACCTTCCTGACGTCACCCGCCACACGTATGAGTACTCGACTAACGGCATCAATTACAGTTTTCTGGGAACGGGTCTTTCGGTGCCTGTGGCGGGACTGCCGGTCGCGCAAAACATCTACTTGCGCTTTCGTGGCTACTACAGCACGGGCGAAGGCAACGGCTCCGGCTCCATCGTTGAATCGGTGTGCCAGTTTTATCTGCCGTCCTGCACGTTCACGCTCAATCCCGCGAGCCAGAACTTTGCGGCGGCGGGCGGCGCGGGCAGCGTTGCCTTGACGGCTTCCAACGCGAATTGCGCGTGGACGGCGCAGAGCAATGCCGCGTGGCTCACGCCTAACGTGAACAGCGGCAGTGGCAGCGCCAACATCGGCTTCACCTTCACGGCCAACCCCGGCAATGGGTCACGCACCGGCACGTTGACCATCGCCGGGCAAACCGTAACCGTCACGCAAACGTCCGCACTGCCGTCCGGTTGCGGCTCGCTCACCTTGAATCCAGCAGCCTTGCCGAATGCGCAGATGAATGCCGCGTATAACCAGACAGTGACGGCCACAGGCGGCGCGGGGGGCTACAGCTTCGCGGTCACCAACGGCGCGTTGCCCAACGGTTTGCAATTGGCCGCCACTGGGCAATTGACCGGCACCCCCACACAAAGCGGCGCGTTCACGTTTACCGTTACAGTTATTGACGGGGTCGCTTGTACCAAAGCAAATAGCTACACGCTGACCGTCAACCCGGCGCAACAGGCCAAAGCCAAGAAAGGCGATTTCGACGGCGACGGCAAAGCCGATCTCGCTGTCTGGACGCCCAGCACCGGCGATTGGGCAATTGTGAAGAGCGGCAACAACCAGACACAAACTGTCAAATGGGGCGCGGGCTTTGCGCCCTACAACGATGTGCTTGTGCCGGGTGACTATGATGGCGACAGCAAGACCGATCAGGCCATTTGGCGCGGGGCCGATAGCATTTGGTACATCCGCAAGAGCAGCGATAACCAAGCCATTCTCGATCTCTGGGGCGCGAACTATGCGCCGTACTTTGACGTGCCCACACCAGGTGATTTTGACGGCGATGGCAAGACCGATCTGGCGGTCTGGCGGCCCACGAATGGCACCTGGTACGTCAAACGCAGTTCCGACAGCAGCTACCTGATCGAAGTCTGGGGGCAGCCGGGCGACACGCCCGTGGCGGCGGATTACGACGGCGATGGTAAGACGGACTTCGCGGTTTGGCGGCCCGGCACGGGCGACTGGCTCATCAAGCAAAGCAGCGGCGGCACGCAAACCATCCAATGGGGCGCGGGCTATGCGCCGTACTTCGATGTGCCGGTGGTGGCGGATTACGACGGCGATGGTAAGACGGATTTCGCGGTGTGGCGGCTCAGCACGGGCGATTGGCTCATCAAGCAAAGCAGCGGCGGCGCGCAAACCATTCAGTGGGGGGCGGGTTATGCGCCATACTTCGACGTGCCGGTGGCGGCGGATTACGACGGCGATGGCAAGGCCGACCTGGCGATTTGGCGCGGGCAGGATTCGCTCTGGTACATCCGCCCCAGCGCCACGCCCAGCAGCCCCGTGCTGCAACTGTGGGGGGCGAACTACGCGCCCTATTTCGATGTGCCGGTGCCGGCGGATTATGACGGCGACGGTAAGGCCGACATCGCGGTCTGGCGGCCCACGACGGGGACGTGGTATGTGTTGCGCAGTTCGAACCACACGAACCTGATTCAAGCGCACGGGCAACAGGGTGATGTGCCGGTGCCCGCGCAGGGCGTTAAATAAGCGCTTGCGAGTTAGCGCCATCGCAAACCGTCCGGGCTGTGCAAGCTGCTTCAAGCTGGCACAGCCCGGCGCATTTTCCACTGCGTTTGGCACCGCAGTCGCTTTTAGCGGCGATACCGTGGCGGTGGATTTTGAGCGCAAGAGCTGCGGCGTTAAAGACATGGTTTTGCCGCAGCCTTGCCTTTGCGTACCGGACTGGTCGAACTCACCTCTGCCGAACCCAATTTGTTGCGCTGCCCGGTCATTCGCAAAGGCCAAAATTTCGTGATCGGTTTCGCTCAAGCGGCGCTGTAAAACCTGTATGTGTGGCGTTGCCAGCCCGCGCCACACTCGCCGCTGTCTTCTACCTCAAAAAAATAAACGAACTTAGTTTGAGGCCGGAGGGGAAGATTTCTTTCGGCGGTTGGCGGGTTCTGTCTGCGGACTGCGCATGTGTAAGTGAAGGCGATCTTGATTAGCGTAAATAAGCGTTTCTACAGCCCATCCATTGCTAGCGCAAGCGGGCTTTGGGATTAGATCGGTTTTCACTTCGGTGTACGGGAAAACACTGAGCGGCGGGACGGTACCGCGCGCGTCAGCCAGCGGTGTTTGAGCCGTTGAACCATTGGTGCAACGACGCTGTGCCGCTTGCTGACGCGCGCGGTACCGTCCCCACACGCTGCCCCGTATACGCAATTGCAAACTGATCTAGTGCGCTGTTTCAAAGTAAAGGTCGCACATCGCTGCTTTTTCATGCAGGTCGTCACCAGTTTTTAACGAGCGGCGCGCTATGCCAGCAGTACGAAATCGCCTGCTCCACCCACTGTCGTTTACCGCAAAGGATAAGAACCATGAACCGAATCAACCCTTCTTTGTCAGTTCCGTGCCTGGTCTTGGCTGGCCTTGTGCTGGCCTTGTCAGTTTACTTGTATCCCGCGCACGCGCAGTCGGAGCAAAATCCGTCAGCGCAAGAACCGCGCGTCAGCAGGCCCGTACCGTCTGTGGAGGCAAACGTCAGCGCGCAAACCGCCGCGCCCAGTGCTCCCGCAGCCGTCTTCACCGTGTCGAATCTCAATGACAGTGGCGCAGGTTCGTTGCGGCAGGCGTTGCTGGATGCCAATGCGAATGGCGCGGGAGCGGATACGATCAACATCACGGTGAATGGCACGATCAATTTGGCCGGGGTGCTGCCTGACATTGCGAGCAATCTGATGATTAACGGGCCGGGCGCGAACCTGCTGACCGTGCGCCGCAACACCGGCGGGGATTACCGCATTTTCCAGATCAATAGTGGCGTGAGCGTCGATCTTACAGGTCTGACGATTTCGAATGGCAGCGTCCCAACCGGCGAAGGCGGCGGGCTTAGAAACAGCGGCGTGTTGACTATCACCAACTGCGCGATCACTGGCAATCTAGCCAATGGCGGAGGCGGCATTTATAACCAGGGTGCGCTGGCCGTTATTCGTAGCACGATCAGTGGTAACACCGTCAATTTCGACGGCGCGGGGCTATACAATGTGGGGAGCGCTGATGTGGTCAACAGCACGATCAGCGGCAATACCGCCAATAATGGTACTGCTGGAATCATCAACATAAATTTTGGCGGCCCCACGCGGACCCTCGTTGTGGTCAACTGTACCGTCACAGCCAACAAGGGCGTGCCCGAAGGCGGGATTGGGACATATGATCAAGGAGGGACGGCCCAGACCATCTTGAGAAACACCATTGTGGCCAATAACTCCGCGCTGAACCTGATAAAAGGAGGCACGAACGCCAGCGTCTTATCGCAAGGCAATAATTTGGCCAGCGACAACGGCGGCGGTTTTCTGACCCAATCCAGCGACAAGCTCAACACCGACCCGCAACTCTTGCCGCTGGGCAACTACGGCGGCGCGACGCAAACGCATGCCCTGCTGGCGACCAGCCCGGCGGTGGATGCGGGCACCACAGTCGGCGCACCCGACATTGATCAACGCGGCTTGGCGCGCGGTGTGAATGGCAAAGGCTCAGGCGCGGCGGGTTTCGACATCGGCGCGTATGAGTTACGTTCAAAATTCGTCAACGGCGTCACCGGCAACGACGCCAATAGCGGAGAGACACTGGCGTTGGCTTTCAAAACGATTGCGCGCGGCATTGCGGTCGCCGTCGCGGGCGATGATCTGGTGATCGCGGGCGGCACTTATCCTGAAAACAATCTGGTCGTCGGCAAAAGCATCAACTTGCAGGGGGCCAGCGCGGCAACGACGACGGTGAATGCGGGCAAGCTCAACCGCGTTTTCCAGATTAATGCTGGCGTGATGGCAGGCCTCTCCAATTTGACCATCACCAACGGCAGCGTCCCAACCAGTGAAGGCGGCGGCATCCTGAACTCCGGCACCTTGGTCGTTAATAATTGCAGCATTACTGGCAATCTGGCGAACGGCGGCGGCGGCATTTTTAACCTTGACGGGAGCTTGACGATCAGCGGCAGCACGCTCAGCGGCAATACCGCGAACTTCGACGGCGGCGGGTTGTATCACATTGGCAATACCACGAATGTCACGGCCACTTTGACCAACTGCACCATTTCAGGAAATGCGGGGGCTTCCAGCGGAATTGCGACCGCCGCCGCCAGCGGGCAAACCGCAACAACGATCCTGACAAATTGCACGGTAGCAGCCAACACAGGCAGTTCCCCTGCGATCAGAAACATCAACTTTGGCGGAGCCATTGCCGTGACCACCCAACTCAGGAACACGCTGGTAGCTGGAAACAGCGGTATCAACTTCCAGATACAGTCCAACACGACGTTGACCTCGCTGGGCTTCAACTTGGACAGCGACGGCACTAGCGGCTTCACCAATACCAACGGCAACGTCGTCGGAACCGCCGCCAACAAGGTAGACGCCAAGCTTGGCCCGTTGGCGAACAACGGCGGCTCGACGTTGACGCATGCATTGCTGTTCGGCAGCCCGGCGCTGGATAAAGGCAACAGTTCCGGCGCGGCCACCGATCAGCGCGGCGTGGGGCGGCCGGTGGATGATCCCGGTCTGCCGAATGCCACGGGCGGCGACGGCGCGGACATCGGTGCTTTTGAGCGCGGCGGATTGGCGGTCGTTTCATCAGCCAATTTCAAAGGCGCGCCGCTGGCGCAGGAAAGCATCGTCAGCGTCTTTGGCGAGAACCTGACGACAGGGACAGCGGCGAACAACGGGTTGCCGCTGCCGCTGACGCTCCTGAACACCAGTGTGCTCGTCCGGGATGCCGCGAATACGGCGCGGGCGGCTTCGCTCTTTTTCGTCTCGCCGGGGCAGTTCAATTTCCAGATTCCGCCGGGCACCAGCACTGGCGCGGCGACGATTTCAGTCGTGCGTGACGGCAATCTCGTGGCTTCCACCAACACCACCATCAGCGCCGTCGAACCAGGGCTATTCACTGCCAACGCCAATGGCGCAGGGGTGCCGGCCGCCGTATTGGTGCGTGTGCGGGCCAATGGAGCGCAGGTTGTTGAACCGGTGGCGCAGTTGCAAGGCGGCGCGTTCGTCCCCGTCCCGATCAGTCTGGGGCCGGTTGGCGAACAGGTCATCCTGGTGCTGTTCGGCACGGGCATCCGCAATCGCAGCGACCTGAATGCCGTGACGCTGACCATCGGCAACGCCCCGGCGCAGGGCGTGGACTTTGCCGGCACCCAAGGGCTGGTCGGCCTTGATCAAATCAACTCAAGGGCGCTCCCACGCACCCTGGCGGGTGCTGGTACGGTGTCTGTGCGGTTGACCGTGGATGGGAAAGTTGCCAACGTGGTCACGCTCAACATTCAATGATTGAACGCGTTGGAGTGGGCAACGGCAGCGGTTGCCCACTCCCGCGGCTTTGCACAAAAACCTCTAAAAATGACGGACTTTTTGTGCAGGTTGAAAAAAAGCGGCGATAAGTCATTTGGATTTGCGCGCGCTTCTACGCAATCACTCGACTTTTTGTGCAAACGGGACTTTTTGTGCAAAGCCGCGCTGCGCAAAGAACCGGAGCGGCGTTATCAATCGGTCGAACAGTTTTCTGACGATCTGCGGCGTTATCTGGAGGGCTTGCCGGTGCAGGCTCGCCCCGACACCTTTACGTATCGCACGGGCAAATTCGTGCAGCGGCATCGCGTGGGTGTGGCGGCGGTGGCGCTGGTGTTGCTCAGCCTGTTGGGCGGCATCCTGGCGACGGCCTATGCGGCGCGCCGGGCACAGGCCGAACGCGCGCGCGCCGAATACCGTTTCGCCCAGGTGCGCGCGTTGGCGAATAAATTTCTCTTCGATTTTCACGACAAGATTCAGAACGTACCCGGCACCACCGAAGCGCGCGGACTGGTCGCCAAAACGGCGCTGGAATATCTGGATAACCTGGCGCAAGAAATGACGGGAGACCCGCAGCTTGCGTGGGAACTGGCGGTGGCCTATCAAAAAGTCGGCGATGTGCAGGGCGATCCCTGGGCCGCCAATCTGGGCCATTCGCAAGAAGCCATGCAGAGTTATCAAAAGGGCCTCAAGCTGGCGCAACAACTCAACCGCAATGGCAACCCTGAGCTGAAAATGACGCGCTTGCTGGCGCAGGGATATTTCAAACTCGGCATTTTGCAAGCGCAGTCCGGGGGCATGGCGGCGGCGCACGAGACGTTGCAGCAGGCCCTTGCCACCGCTGAAAAACTGGCCGGGCAAACTGCCGCGCTGGAAGACATCCGCCTCTTGCAAAATTGCCACACTCGTTTGGGTGACACCTATCTGGACACGGGTGATCCGGTCAGCGCACTCGACAGTTATCGCCGGGAAATACGGTTGTCCGAGCGCCGCCTCACGGCGTTTCCGACTGATGGCTCGCGCTTGACCTTGGCGATGAGTCATTCCCGTGTGGCCGAGCCGCTGGTGACGCTCGGAGACTTACCGGGCGCGCTGGCCGGTTATCGCAAATCGGTGGAATTGGTGGACGAATTACTGCCCGCGCACGTGGCTGATCCGATCTATCTGCGGGTGCGCATGATCGGCCTGATCTGGCTCGGCAATCTTTCCGGCAATCCGCGCTTTATCAATTTGGGTGAGCCACAGACGGCGCTGCAACATTACCGCGCGGCTTTGGCGATTGCCGAACAATTGGCCGCGCTCGATCCCAAAGATGCGTTCGCGCGCCGCGATTTGGCGGGCGGCCATCGGCTGGTGGGAGAAATTCTGACGCTCAATCAGCCTGCGCAAGCCGTCGAACAATTCCGGCAGGCGCTCGGCATCATGCGCGAAATGCTGGCGGTCACACCCCAAGACGCGCAACTGTTGCGCCGCGAAGCGCAATACCTCAAAGGTTTGGCGGATGCCTTGCGCCGTCTGGGCGACCGGCCCGGCGCGTTGCAAAACCTGCGGCAGGCGCGCCAAACCTGGCAGGACTTGCTGGCGCGCGACGCCGCCAACCTGAAAACACGCGCTGAATTGCATGCGGCGTTGCTGGCGCTGGCGGATACAACGCTGGAAGCTGGCGATCACGACAGCGCGTTGGCCCATTACCGCGCGGCGCTCACCCTGGCCGAAACGCCGCCTGTCGAACAATGGCTGATCTCTATGTGCGTTGGCGGCTAGCCGATTCTTACGCCGGGCTGAGCCGCTATCACGCCGCGCGCGCCACCGCCGCGCCAGTCGGCGAACGGCTCAACCATTGGCGCGAAGCCCGTCAATACGCGCAACGTTCGCTCAGCCTTTGGGAAGAATGGGGCCGACATGCAACCTCCACCAGTTTCGATCAACGGCAGCGTGAACAGGCCGCGCGCGCCGTGGCGAAATGCGAGGCCGCCTTAGCCAAACTGGACGCGAGAGCGCCTAAGCATAAAGCGCTGTCGCACAATCCCAACCTTACTTGCCTGCCTTACGTTCCGCCCGGCATAGCTGGCAGACGCCAAGCAAATATCCGACAAAAGCCACCAGCGTCAGCGCCGTCAGCATCGTCACAAACGGAGCCATTACGCTCAGCGCCAAGCGCAGCACGCGCAGTTGTTCAAACACTCCCACAAATCCGTTGCCATTCATCACGCCCCCTTTCATCAGTTACAGGCGAAACCCGGAGGTGTAATTGCTGACGGCAGTGACGAAATTTTCTTCTGAAAAAAATCTTGTGCGTGACTAGCAGTTTCGCGTGCGGCTTTCGCATGTGACGGCGAGCAACCAAGACGTTGTTCAGAACCACAGCGCAGGCACGTCCGGTGCGCCGGAGGTGTGCTTACGCAACCGTAAGAGTTCAGTACCAATGAGGAGAAAATTCATGAAACATCGCTTAAGTAGGCAGCAAAATATTCCTGGACAACCACGAAGCAACGAAAAGCGCGAAGAAGAACAGGAAGGAGAAGATAGGAGGCCGATCAACATTGATGTTTTCTTCTCTTTCTTCTCTTTCTTCGTGCTCTTCGTTGCTTCGTGGTGAATAGTTTTTGTCAAAGGACTTTTTGCAGATCACTTAGATCGGTTTTCATCTCGGTATATGGGAAAAGTTGCGCAGCGGGACGGTACCGCGCGCGTGAGCAAGCGGAGCCTGGGCGGTTTAGCCAACGGCGTAATCTTGACGCACCGCTTGCTCACGCGCGCGGTGCCGTCCCGGCCCAACGCGCTCCCGTAAACGCAATTGCAAACCGGTCTAATCCGTTCACACCACGGATACCAAGGAGAAAAACCATGAATGCAGCAACCACGACCGTAACCGAATTGGCAAATTTGAAGGCCAAGCTGAAAGCCACCTGGATGGCGGGTGATTTCGACAAAATCGCGGAAATCATTTGGGCCGGCGGCGCACAATTTATCACGCGCCTGCAATTGAAACCCGGCGCACGCCTGCTCGACATCGCCTGTGGTACAGGCAATCTCGCGTTCCCGGCGGCGCGTGCTGGCGCGTTGGTGACTGGCGTAGACATCGCGCCGAACTTATTGGAAACAGCACGCGCACGGGCCAAAGACGCAGGCGTGCAAATTCAATTTGACGAAGGCGACGCTGAAAACCTGCCTTATGCCGACGCCGCGTTTGACGAAGTTGTGACCATGTTCGGCGCGATGTTCGCTCCGCAACCCAATCTGATTGCGGTGGAACTGGCGCGCGTCTGCCGTCCCGGCGGGCGCTTGGCGATGGCGAATTGGACGCCCGCGGGGTTCATCGGCCAGATGTTCAAAGTCACCGGCCAACACGTGCCGCCGCCGCCAATGCCCTCGCCGCTTTTGTGGGGCGATGAAGCGACGGTGCGTGCACGCTTGCAAGGCGATTTTGTCAAGCTGCAATGCCGGCGGCGCGACTTGGTGATGGCGTTTCCCATGACACCAACGGCGGCGGTGGAATTCTTCCGTACCTGGTACGGCCCCACGCAGCGGGCATTTGCGGCGCTGGATCAAGCTGGTCAAGCCGCGTTACGCCGCGACCTGGAGCAACTTTGGACGGCGCACAACCGCGCCACCGACGGCACGACGCAAATCGTCGCCGAATATCTGGAAGTCATTGGCACGCGCGCCAATGTCGGCATGCATCAGCAGTGATGCCACGTTCAACGCACATCAACCACAACCATCTTTATCCGAATTTTATTCAAAAGCAGGAGCTTACAAATGATGATCGCAACACAAACACAAACCGCGACGAAACCAACTTACAGTTATCAAGACACGCTGGCCGCCTCGCAAAAGGTGAACTGGCGCATCGAAGACATCATCGGCGGCGACAAGCGGATTAGTTTCACCCAGCCGCTGATGTCGGAATCGTTCGCGCGCGTCGAGGAACTCAGCTTCCTGACGCCCGCCGAAAAGCTGACGCTCAATCAGATTCGCGGCTTCGATTACCTCTGCGCCTTTGGGCTGGTCGAAGAGTCCATTCTGCCCTTCGTGCTCGATCACGCGCGGCCGCACTTGCAAGGCGACGATTACCGCACCCGCGCCTTTCTGCAATTCGCCGCCGAAGAGGCCAAACACATTCACCTCTTCAAGAAATTCCGCGCCGAGTTTGAAGCCGGGTTTGGGTCGGAATGTCTGTTCATCGGCCCGCCGGAGGAAGTCGCCCAGGCGATTCTCGCGCACGATCCGCTGGCCGTGGCGCTGACCATCCTGCACATCGAATGGATGTCGCAGCGGCACTACACCGAAAGCATTCGGGACAACCAGCAACTCGACCCGCAGTTCAAGAGCCTGCTCAAGCATCACTGGATGGAAGAAGCGCAACACGCCAAGCTCGACACGCTGATGGTCGAAGCGCTGGCCGAAGGGCGCAGCGAGGCCGAACTGAACAAAGCCTTTGATGAATACCTGGAAATCGGCGGCTTCCTCGATGCGGGGCAGCGCCAGCAGGCCGAATTCAATTTGGAAAACCTGCAACGCAGCACGGGCCGCACGCTGAACGCGGACGAACGCGCCGAGTTTCTGACCAAACAACATCGGGCGTTGCGCTGGACGTTCTTGGGTTCGGGCATGACGCACCCGAACTTCCTCGCTACGCTCGAACGGCTGTCGCCAAAGTTGCGCCAGCGCGTCGAAGAGGTCGCGCCGGTCTTCTGCTAGGCGCATTGAAGACGGAGTTGTCAGGTCGGTTCCCAGCCGATCTGACAACTCGCTCGCGGAAAACCAACCATACCCGCGCCCGAGACGCGGGAACAGCAGGTGAAGAGGACAATGACGAACCTGCCATACGTAAGGCGAGGTGTAGTGTGCGCGGTCTTAAGCGCGCTCTGGGTCGCCGCGCGCGTTGGCGCCAGTCAAGTGAAACCATAAACCTGGCACCATTGCGCGGCCCGCCTTGCCGCCTCCAGCCATTTTTTTCCGGCTAGCCGCAGCGCATTTGATAGAATGCCCCCGCCTCGAACTGAACTCTCTTTGGCGCCTCAAAGAAAGCTGCAACGATGACCAACATCACGACACCGCCGGGCCGGGGCTGGCGGTTGAATAGCCGTTCCCGTTCCCGTTCCACTCAGGTGCTGGCGCTGGCTGTAACGCTGCTCGCGCTGGCCGCCGGCAGCGCAAGCTGGCGCGCGCTGGCCGGACGCCAACCCGCCAGGGCCGCACAAGGCCGTGCGGCGGCGCTGCTCAATCTTCAGCTTCAACCCGTCGCCACAGGGTTGAACATTCCGGTCTATGCGACACACGCCCACGACAGCCGTTTATTTATCGTCGACAAAGCGGGGCGCATTTTTCTTTATCAAAACGGCCAGCTTGCCGCCACGCCGTTTCTCGATCTGGCGGCGCGCGTGATGTCGGTCAGCCGGTTTGATGCGCGCGGCTTGCTGGGGCTGGCGTTTCATCCGCAATATCCGGCGGTGCCGTATTTTTTCGTTTACTTCACGGCGAACGGCACACCCCTCGTTGACGGCGGCGCGCCTGCCGTCAACGACAACGTGCTGATGCGCTATGCGGTTTCATCCGCCAACCCGAATCTGGCCGACGCCAATTCTGGCAAGACCATGCTGATTACGCCGCAAACTTCGTTTAACCATAACGGCGGCACACTTGATTTCGGCAACGATGGTTTTTTGTACCTCTCCAAAGGCGACGGCGGCGCGGCCAACGATCCGGAAGGCAACGCGCAGAACATCAACAACCTGCTCGGCAAGATTTTGCGGATTGACGTGGATCAAAACGTCAATGCCGCGCCGTATTACGCGATTCCCCCGTCGAATCCTTTCGCCGGGGCGACGCCGGGCGCGGACGAGATTTACCTGCTCGGCTTGCGCAATCCGTACCGCTTTGCGTTTGACCGCGTGACGGGCGATTTGTGGATTGGCGATAACGGCGAAAGCGCGCGCGAAGAAGCCGACCGCGTGCCGATCAACGCCGCGACCGGCGGCGACAATCTCGGCTGGCGCGTGCTCGAAGGCGCGCTCTGCACGAACCTCGATCCTTGTGTCACACCCGCGAGCTACGTTGCGCCGGCGCTCGAATACAGCCACACGGGCGGGCGCTGTGCGATCATCGGCGGCTTTGTTTACCGGGGCAGCCAGCTTCCGGCGTTGCAGGGAAAATATGTCTATGCCGATTACTGCACCGGCGAAATTTTCAGCTTGCAGGGCACGACGCAGACGGTCGAACTCGACACGCCGTACAACATCACGGGCTTCGGCGCAGATCAAAACGGTGAACTTTACGTCGTGAATGACGCGGGCAGTCTCTTCAAAATCCAGGCGCAGGCGACAGCCAGCCTGACGCGCGGCCCTTATTTGCAACTGGGCACGCCCACCAGTTTGCGCCTGCGTTGGCGCACCGACACGGCCACCGACAGCCGCGTGCGTTATGGCGCGGCGCCCAACGCGCTCAACTTGCTGATGGATGATGCCGCTGTGACAACCGAACACTCCGTCACGCTGACAGGGCTGACGCCGAATACAACGTATTACTATTCCGTCGGCACGACGGCGGCGACGTTAGCGGGCGGCGATGCCAATCATGTGTTCGTGACCGCGCCGACGGTGGGCAGCACTCAGCCGGTGCGCGTGTGGGTGCTGGGTGACGCAGGTTGGGCGGGCGTGGGCTTGCCCGAAGGCCAGCGCGCCGTGCGCGATGCTTACTATGCTTTCAACGGCACGCAGCGCACCGATCTGTGGTTGATGCTGGGCGACAATGCCTACAACACCGGCACCGACACGGAATATCAAGCCGGGGTGTTCGATATGTATCAAGCGATGCTGCGCCAGTCCGTGCTCTGGCCGGCCATTGGCAATCACGACACCGCCGGTTCGACCACGCCGCCGCCGACACTGCCGTACTTTCAGATTTTCGATTTGCCGCAGCAGGCCGAAGCGGGCGGCGTGGCGTCGGGCACAGAACTTTATTACTCGTACAATTACGGCAACATTCATTTCGTCAGCCTGGACGCGATGGTTTCGCCGCGCACGCCGCCCAGCGCGATGTTGACGTGGCTGCAAAATGATCTAGCGCAAAACCACCAGGATTGGTTGATCGCGTATTGGCATCATCCGCCGTATAGCAAAGGCTCACACGATTCGGACACCGAAGCCAATCTGGTCGAAATGCGCGCGAACGTACTGCCGATTTTGGAAAGCTACGGCGTGGATTTGGTGCTGAGCGGCCACAGCCACGCTTACGAACGGTCGTTTTTGATTGATGGGCATTACGGGCTGTCAACGACGTTCACCAACGCGATGAAAAAGAACGGCGGCGACGGGCGGCCCGGCGGCAACGGCGCTTACACCAAATCCACGCGCGGCCCCAGCGCGCACGAAGGCGCGGTCTATGTCGTGGCGGGCACGTCGGGCATCACCAGCGGCGGGTCGCTCAATCATCCGGCGATGTTCACCTCGCTCAATCAACTCGGCTCGCTGGTGTTGGACATCAGCGGCAATCAGCTCGACGCCAAATTCCTGCGCGAGACGGGCGCAGTGGATGACAGTTTCACGATTAGCAAAGGCACGGGCGTGATTCCGCCGCCTACCATCACGGCGCAACCCGCCGATCAATCCGCCTGTCCGGACGGCAACGTCAATTTCAGCGCCGCCGCCAGCGGCAATCCCGTGCCCACCGTGCAATGGCAAGTCAGCACCGACGGCGGCGCGAATTTCAGCAACCTGCCCGGCGCGAACAGCATCACGCTGGCGTTGACGGGCCTCACCACGGGGCTGAACGGCCAACGTTACCGCGCCGTATTCACCAACTCCGGCGGCACGGCGACGACCAACGTGGCGTTGCTGACGGTCTATTCCGCCACCGGCATCGCCGCGCAACCAGTCGCACAAACTGTTTGCAACGGCGCGGCGGCGGCGTTCGCGGTGACGGCCAGCGGCACGGGGCCGTTTACCTATCAATGGCGCAAAAACAACACGAACTTGCCGGGCGCGACGGGGGGCAGTTACGCCCTCGCGGCGGCCACCGCAGGCGACGTGGGGGTGTATGACGTGGTGGTCAACGGCCTGTGCGGCAGCGTGATTTCGCAGGCTGCCACGTTGACCGTCAACAGCGCGCCGGGCATCAGCGTGCAACCGGCGGCGCAAACCGTCTGCGCAGGCGCGCCCGTTTCGTTTTCAGTTAGCGCCAACGGGACAGGGCCGCTGACCTATCAATGGCGTAAGAACAATCTCAACCTGCCCGGGGCCACCGGCAGCAGTTATCAAATCGTCGCCGCCAGTACGAATGAGGTCGGCGCGTATGATGTGCTCGTCACCGGCGCTTGCGGTAGTGTGATCTCACAGGCCGCCACGCTGACGGTGAATAGCGCGCCCAGTGTCAGCGTGCAGCCCGTAGCCCAGTCCGTCTGTCCAAACGGTAGTGCCACATTCACAGCCACAGCGAACGGCAGCCCTACACCTGCGGTGCAGTGGCAAGTCAGCAATGACGGCGGCGCGCATTTCGCCGATGTCGCGGGCGCGCAAGGCACGACGCTGAGCTTGAACAACGTAAGCGCCGGGCAAAGCGGTACGTTGTATCGCGCCGTTTTTACCAACACCTGTGGCACGACGGCCAGCGTGGCGGCGGCGTTGACGGTGCATAGCTTTGTGTTAACACCGCCCGCGCAAAATTTTGCGGCCAGCGGCGGCACTGGCGCGGTCACGGTAATCGCCACAGGAGCATGTCCCTGGTTGGCCACCAGCAATGCGCCCTGGCTGATCATCACGACGGGAGCGACGGGCAACGGTTCGGGCGCGGTCAGTTACAGCGTGGGCGCGAATACCAGCCCCGCGCGCACGGGCACACTGAGCATCGCCGGGCAAAACTTCACGGTGACGCAGGCGGACGGTTGTGTCTTTGCCATCAACCCCGCCGCCGCGAGCTTTGCGGTGGGCGGAGGCAGCGGCACGGTCAATGTCACGGCGGGTGTGGGTTGCGTGTGGACGGCGGTGAGCAATGCGCCTTGGCTAACGCTCAGCAGTGGCGGCAGCGGCAACGGCGCGGGCGCGGTGAATTACATCGTCGCCGCCAATCAGGGCGCGGCGCGCACGGGCACGCTGAGCATCGCCGAGCAAACGTTGACGGTCACGCAGGCGCTCAATTGTGCGACGCAACCGATCACGCTCAACCCCGCGACGCTGCCCGCCGGCGTGACCGGTGCGAGCTATAGCCAAGCGTTGTTGGCCAGCGGTGGCCCGGCTCCTTACAGTTTCGCTTTGCTGGCGGGCGCGTTGCCTGTGGGCTTGAGTTTGGCGGCGGATGGCATGCTGAGCGGCATGCCCGGCACAGCGGGAACGTTTAACTTCACGGTCAGCGCCACGGCTGCCACAAGTTGCGTGGGCACGCAGGCTTATACGTTGAATATCGCGTGCCCCGCGATCACGCTCAATCCGCCCACATTGCCCAGTGGCACGACGGGGACACCGTATCAACAAAGCTTCACGCAAAACGGTGGCATGGGAGCGATTACGTACAGCCTCAGCGCCGGTCAATTGCCCGCCGGGATGACCCTTACTCCCAACGGTGCACTCGGCGGTGTGCCGACGCAGGCAACCAGCGCAGTCTTTACCGTGAAAGCGACCGATGCGAACGGCTGCCTGGGGACGCGCGCCTACACGCTCTCAATCAATTGCCCGATGATCACCGTCAGTCCGGCGACTTTAGCAGCAGGCAGTGTGGGTACGCCGTATCAGCAGAGCTTCACGCAAACCGGCAGTGGCGCGATCATCTTCGCCTGGCAAGGCGCGCCGGTGCCGGGCCTGACGTTTACGCCGGGTACGGGATTGCTGACGGGCACGCCGACGCAAAGCGGCAGCTTCAGCTTTAACCTGACGGCCACGGATGCGAATGGTTGCGCGGGCCAGCAAAGTTACACGCTGACGATCAATTGCCCGGCTCTCAACATCGCGCCGGTCAATTTGCCGGGCGCTACGACAAGCACGGCGTATAGCCAGCAGTTGACCGCGACGGGCGGCACTGCGCCGTATGGTTTCAGTTTGCTCAACGGCGCGTTGCCAGCGGGGCTGACGCTTTCAACGGCGGGCTTGCTCAGTGGTTCGCCCACGGCGGCAGGCACGGCTAGTTTTACCGTCAAAGCTAATGACGCGAATGGTTGCGCGGCGTCGCAGCCGTTCACGCTGGCCGTCACGTGCGCGACACTCAGCTTGACGCCGCTTGTGCTGCCCAGCGGACAAACCGGCGCGCCCTACAATCAGACGCTTACTGCGACGGGCGGGAGTGCACCATACGCCTTCAGCATCATTTCAGGCGCATTGCCTGCCGGGTTGGCGCTTTCGAGTGCGGGCATCTTGGGCGGAACGCCCACCGTCAGCGGCAACGCGACCTTTGTCGTTAGGGCGGTAGATGCGAATGGCTGTGCGGTCGAGCGGCCATACCAACTCAGTCTCAATTGCCCGGCGGTTTCGCTGAATCCGGCGACGCTGCCAGGCGCTGTGCAGTGGACGGCGTATCAACAAACCTTGTCCGCCACGGGCGGGACTGCGCCATACAGTTACAGCTTGGTGAGCGGCGCATTGCCAACGGGGCTGAGCCTGGCAAACGAAGTTGTGACGGGCACGCCCGCTATTCCTGGCAGCTATAACTTCACGCTCAAAGCAACCGATGCGCATGGCTGTGCGGGCATTCGCGCTTACGTTTTGACGGTACAGGCCAAAGCGAAGAAGGTTGATTTTGACGGCGATGGCAAAACGGATTTTGCCGTTTGGAACGGCCCGACAGGGAATTGGGCGGTGCTCAACAGCGGCAACAGCGCGCTGCAAACGACGCAATGGGGCGCGGGCTATGCGCCATACAACGATGTGATCGTGCCGGGCGATTACGACGGCGATGGCAAGATTGATCACGCCATCTGGCGCGGCGCGGATTCGCTCTGGTACATCCGCAAATCCTCCGATAGCCAAGCGGTGTTGCAATTGTGGGGCGCGAACTATGCGCCGTATTTCGATATTCCGACGCCGGGCGATTTCGATGGTGATGGCAAGACTGATCTCGCGGTTTGGCGGCCATCGAACGGTACTTGGTACGTCAAGCGCAGCTCCGACGGCAGCTATCTGATCGAAGTCTGGGGCCAGCCAGGCGATACGCCCGTGGCGGCGGATTACGATGGCGATGGCAAAACGGACTTTGCGGTCTGGCGTCCGGCGGATGGCAATTGGCTGCTCAAGCTGAGCGCGGGCGGCACGCAAACCATTCAATGGGGCGCGGGCTATGCGCCGTATCTCGATGTGCCCGTGCCCGCCGATTACGATGGCGATGGCAAGGCGGACTTAGCAATCTGGCGCGGCGCGGATTCGCTCTGGTACATCCGCAAATCCACAGATGGCCAAGCGGTGTTGCAATTGTGGGGCGCGAACTATGCGCCGTATTTTGATATTCCGACACCGGGCGATTATGACGGCGACGGCAAGGCGGACATTGCAGTGTGGCGGCCTACGTCGGGGACGTGGTTTGTGCGGCAAAGTTCGGACGGCGCGAACCTGATTCGGCAGCACGGGCAGCCGGGCGATACGCCAGTGCCGAAGGTCCAATAAGCGCTTTGACTGAAAATGAAAGAGACCCGCGTGCAGCATTTACTGCACGCGGGCCTCTTCATTTTAGACCAGCCAATTATTCGCCTGCTTTGGCAGCGCGTTTGGCTTTTGTGGCTTTAGCCGGGGCTTTGGCCGCTTTGACCGCTTTGGGCGGCGGCGCGTCGCCGCTCTTGTAATCGCACTTTTCCTGCGCGCAGGATTTCACGGTCTCTTCCTTCTTGGCGTTGTATTTTTCCAGCAGGAAGGGCGCGTTGCATTGCGGGCAGATTTCGGCGACGGGTTTGTCCCAGAACACGGCATCGCACTTCGGATATTCCGAACAGCCGTAAAAGATTTTGCCGCGTTTGGATTTCTTGACGATGATTTCGCCCTTGCAACCGGCGCGCGGACAAGCCACGCCGGTTGATTCGCGTTTGATGAACTTGCATTCGGGGTAGCGCGAACAAGCGGTGAATTCACCATACGGCCCTTGCCGAATCGCCAGTTGCGAGCCGCAATCCGGGCAGAACGCATCAATCAAGACAGGGGCCGCCGCGACCGCGCCCGTCTTGGTGATCTTGCGCGTCGTCTTGCAATCGGGATAGCCCGTGCAAGCCAGGAACTGACCGAAGCGGCCTTTCTTCAAGGCCATCGGCTTGCCGCAATTTTCGCATTTCTCATCGGCGTAAGGGTTCTCGGCATCGGCGGCGGTCGCTTCACCATTGCCATTCGCCGGTTTCGCCATCTCGCGTGTGTTCTTGCATTCGGGGTAATTGGTGCAGGCCAGGAACTGGCCGAAGCGCCCGAACTTGATCGCCATTTTGGAGCCGCACTTGTCGCAGACTTCGTCGGTGATGATCTCCTGGCGCTTGACGTCGCGCATGTGCTCCTGCGCTTTTTTCAGGTCAACCGTGAACTTGTCGTAAAAGCCGTGCAGCGCCTGCGTCCATTTCAGCTTGCCGTCTTCGACCTCGTCCAGGTTCGCTTCCATCTGCGCGGTGTAGGCAATGTTGAACAGTTCAGCAAAGCTCTCAACCAGCAGGTCGTTGACCAGCGTGCCCAGATCGGTCGGGAAGAATTTGTTTTCCTTCTTCTCGACGTACTCGCGATCCTGAATCACCGACATGATCGAAGCGTAAGTCGAAGGTCGCCCGATGCCTTTTTCTTCTAGGGCCTTGACCAGTGTGGCTTCGGTGTAACGCGGCGGCGGTTCGGTGAAATGCTGATTGGGTGTCAGCGCGTTGAGCTTCAGGTTCTCGCCCTTCACAACCTTTGGCAACTTGGCCGCGCGTTCGTCGTCTTCGTCGTCCTTCTCGTCCTTGCCCTCTTCGTAGACGGCCAGGAAGCCGTCGAATTTGAGCACCGAGCCGGTCGCGCGGAAGAGATACTTTTCGCCCGCCGCAATATCAATCGTCGTCTGGTCAAAGATCGCCGGCATCATCTGCGACGCCAGAAAGCGCTGCCAGATCAGGCGATAAAGCGCGAGTTCATCTTTGTCCAGATACGGCGCGACGCTCTCCGGCGTGCGTTCCGCCGCCGTCGGGCGGATGGCTTCGTGCGCGTCCTGCGCGTCCTTTTTCGAGCGGTAGTGAATCGCTTTTTCGGGCAGGTAATTCGGCCCGTACTGTTTGCCGATAAACTCACGCACTTCGCCCAGCGCGCTCTCGGCCACGCGCGTCGAATCGGTGCGCATATAGGTGATCAAACCGACCGCGCCCTCGCTGCCCAGTTCTTTGCCTTCGTAAAGTTTCTGCGCGATCTGCATCGTGCGCTTGGCCGAAAAGCGCAGCTTGCGCGAGGCTTCCTGTTGCAGCTTCGAGGTGATGAAAGGCGGCACCGGATTGCGCTTTTTCTCTTTGGTGCTGACCTCGCTCACGACGTATTGCGCGCCTTGCAGTTCAGTCAGAATTTGCTGCGCCATGCCTTCGTTCGTGATGTGGACTTCAGACTTTTTGACGCCATCGTCAAAACCCGCCGTCTTCACGGTCTTGTCGGCAATCTTGTAGAGTCGCGCGTCAAAGGCGGGCGGCAATTGTGCCGAAAGGTTCGCAATGACTGACCAGTATTCGGTTTTGACAAAGGCTTGAATCTCGCGCTCGCGTTCGACCACCAGCCGCACGGCCACGGTTTGCACGCGCCCGGCGGAAAGGCCGCGCCGCACTTTGTCCCAGAGCAGCGGACTGACTTTGTAACCGACGATGCGGTCGAGCACACGGCGCGCCTGTTGCGCGTCCACCAAGTCCTGGTCAATCTGGCCCGGTTGTTTGAAGGCATCCTGCACCGCCGACTTGGTGATTTCGTTGAACATCACGCGGAAGATCGGTTTCTTGGCGTTGCCGCGCCCGCTGGTGACGATCTCGGCCAGATGAAAGCCGATGGCCTCGCCTTCGCGATCCGGGTCAGTTGCGATGTAAACGGTCTCGGCGTCTTTGGCGGCCTCTTTGATTTCGCGGACGACTTTTTCTTTGCCGGGCATGACTTCATAGGTCGGCTCGAAGTCGTTCTCTAAATCCACGCCCAGCCCTTTTTTCGGCAAATCTTTGACGTGGCCGACCGACGCCAGCACTTTGAAATCTTTGCCCAGATATTTGTTGATGGTTTTCGCTTTGGAAGGTGACTCTACGATGACTAATGATTTCGCCATAAATATCCAATCAGAACAGCATTGCACGGCCCGGTTCGTGTGATTGTTTTACACAGTGGCCGCAAAAGGTCACATCAAATAGCACGAAGGCAGGCAGTAGTTCAAGCGAGCGACTTGGACAGGTTGATTAGCGTGCTCGCGCCGAACCAGACTCAGACACTGAGGAGAGCGTTTCATCTAATCAAAAAACGGGGAGAGCGGAGGTTGCTTTCCTTGCCCCGCTCTCCCCGTTTTGTTTGGCTAATTGGACGCTGCGAAACCGGTTTAGCGTCGTCAGCTTCGATTGGTCAACTGGTTCAAGTCGCCAGTGAGTTGATTGAACCGCTTGAGCAGATAATCCAGGTATTGATTGCGGTAGCGCAGCGCTTGCTCGACCCGCGCCAGCACCTGCTGCAATTGCGCGACCTGTGGAATCGCGTTGATACCGCGCTGACATTCTGTCTGAGCGGCAGCGAGACTTTCGCGTACCGGGCCGACGGTAGCCTGAATGCGTATGGCGGTGTCGCGCGTCAAGCTGGCGAAAGCGGCGCCGTTATAAAAATTGAACTGTGTTTGACCGACGGTCTCACAAAAGACTGCCGCAGCGCTCATCAGCTTCGCATAGTTGGTGTCGTACAACGCCACGACACTGCGATCAAAGTACGGATTACTTTGATTGCCTGCATTGTAGGCGCGGTTGATGGCGGCATAGACTTGTGCTTGAAAATTCTCCAGGCGGCTGGCGACGCTGCTCGCTTCCAACATACCGAATCCAGCGTCATTTTTGAGCGCGCCATTGAGCCGTTCGCTGAACCGTTCCAATTCGGCATAGTAACCCGTGCTGCCTATGAGCGCGCCGACCTGCGTCAGGTAGCGGTTGTAATACCAGTTAATGTCGTTGGATACCCGCGCGTCCTGCGCCACCGTGGCCGCGAGGTTCGCCGCATATTTAACGTCCGCCTCATTACTGAGGGCCGACGCCATCTGATTCAGTTCTTCATTCACCTGTGTGTACTCACGCAACATGGGGTAAGCGTTCAGCAATTGCTCAAAGCCGTTGCGGATGCTGGCCATCTCTGCCGAAGTCGCCAAGGCCGTCTGCCAGCGGCTTTGCCAGGCTTGTGCGGTCAGGCCATTCGTGACGGCTTGCTGCTCCCATAACAGTTGATAACGAGCGGTCACAGCAGTCGCAGCATCGCTGAACCATTGCGCCAGGCTGGGACGCGCAGCGACGTAGGCGATGGCTTTCTGCTGCACCTTCAATTGCAGGTTCGCCAGTTGCAGACGTTGGCGATAACGCTCATTCAACGTTGTTTGATTGTTGGGCGGCGCCGTCCACGTGGCTACGGTGGCGGACAGGCTGGCTGCCGCGCGATACGAAGGGCATTGATTATAGATCGTGCGCGTCTGTAGCGTCAGTGCGTAGTTCCAATAGAGCAAGAAGGGATCGCCGTAAGTCAGCCGCAACACCACTTGGTTGTATTCTTTGCGTAAACCGGCCAGCGTTTGATCGGTTTGCGAATAACGCGCCAGCCGCTGCATTAGCGCGTTGTAGCGCGTTTCCAAATCGCTCGCTTCCACTCTGGCAAAGGCACTCTCGGCACCAAATCCCAGCAAGCCGAAACCGCCGTAATTGAGAAATGCCAAGTCCGGAAAGTAGCGGCTGACGAGGAGCGAGTTGTCGCCCAGCAACCCGAAGTTGGTGCGGTTCGCGAAGTCGAATAACCGACTGCCAACCCAATCGAACTGCGCGCCGATGAGCGACAATTGACTGGGTGAAAACCCCAGATCGCGGTAGACCGAGCCATAGGTGCGCGCGAAGATGTTGCCGCCAAATCCTTGCAACCCGCCGCCCAAAATGCCGCCCGACTTGGAAAGAAAGCCCGCGAGCGGATCATTGCCGCTATTCAAAAGAGCCAGCGCCGACCGCTGATTGAGTCGCCCGGCCAGTGTGTTCGGATTGTTGAGTTGATTATTGAGGAAGTTGCTGAAGAGGTCACCACTCACTTTAACCAGCGGCTCTTGCGGGTGCGGTTCCGGCATGGCAATGAGCAGCGTTTGTGCTTCTTCATCCGTCAGGAGCGGGCCTGCCGCCAATTCCGGTGCGTCGCCGGTGAGCCGCAGATGCTGGCTCAGATCAACTTCGGGCAAGTGTGGCAACGAACGTGCCGGCGTCGGCGTTTGCGCCGGCGTAGGCGTCAAACAGAGCAACAGCGCGCTGCTCAACAATAAGACTGGCAGCAGCGCCTTGTGCCATCTTTGTTCGGGACGTGCGTTCGTGTTGCGAATGGTTATGCGGGCTTCCTTTGTGCTCTTCATGATCGTTCTCCTTTGCGTTGAATCCGGTGTGCGGCCTCATTACCGCTTTCATCAAAGACACGCGGAAGCGCGCCGCCAAAAAGCTCACCGCAACCAAAAAATCTATCCCGCCGCCTCGTTTTTCTGCCTCACTGCACTCAACCGCTTTCTCAGATCGGTTTTCAGTTGCGTGTACGGTAGGCGCGCCGCGCCGGGACAGTACCGCGCGCGTGAGCAAGCGGCGCGTCAAGCACGGCTGACTGACG